>JBPCMH010000433.1:0-5312 GCA_051002495.1 Acidimicrobiales bacterium | reverse complement strand
TCTCCACCGTGCACTCGGTGAGCGCGGGAGGAACCACCGCGACGACGTCATCCGAGGCGCGGGTGGTGCCGTCGAGCATCGCCATCACCCGTGCCTCGGTAGGCGGGACGACCGGGAGGCCGTCGGTCCAGCCTCTGTCGAACATCGCCTCCATCTCGTCCTCGAGCGAGGCGACCTCCACCCGGCGCGACCGAAGCGTGCCGCCGCCGAACCGAACGGAGAGCTCTTGGGCCCGGGACGGATCGACGCTCAGGGATCCACAGCCGGGTCGATAATCCGGTAGTCCTGGGCCGAGGCCCGTGACACCCGTGAAGTCCTCCCACGTCGGCCGGTCCCACCCTTCGATTCGATTCGCCACCTTGCCGTCGACAACCCGCAGCACCGTCGGCACCGTGACGATGTCGTGCGCCCACGAGATCGCGAGGTCGGTGTCGTCGACCACGACCATGCCGTCAGGAAAGCCTGGATCGTCCTGGGAGTACACGGTGAGGTCGGTTGCATCCATCAGTTGGCGAAGGACCGGAGCGACCACCACACACGTCGGGCAGTCCTGCTTAACCACGGCCACCAAACCGTCGGGCAGCGCGTCGATGCGGTGGGGAACGGATGGGCTCGGTGCGGTCATCGGCGTCGTCGCGTCGTCGGAGGGATAGGCGTCAGCCCGACGATGTGAGGAAGTCGAGGATCAACCGGTTGACGACATCCGGTTTCTCGAGCTGCAGGAAGTGGCCAGCGCCCTCCACGATGTGCGACGTCGAACCGGAGGGGAGGAACTGCATCGCGTTTTTGGCCAGGCCGACGCCGACGCAACCGTCGTCGTCGCCATGGAGGTAGAGCGTCGGTTGGGTCGGGCCCGACTGCACGGCGTTCTGTCCGTCAGCCAGATCGGGGTCGTGCAGGGAAGGATCGAACTGGGCCCGGTAGTAGCCGAGCGCGGCGGCCAGATTGGCCGGGTTGCGCAGCGCATCCTTCACGTGCGTCACGTCGCGGGCGGCGTCATAACCCGGCGACCAGTCGGCCCACAGCCGGTCGATGAAATCGAGGTTGTTCATCGGCACCACGATGTCGGCCAGGGGGCTTTGGAAGAAGAACATGTACCAGGAGCGCTGGAGTTGGTCGTAGGTGAGGAACCCGGAGGCCAGGGCGCCGGCAGGCGGGACCGCCATGCCCACGACTTTCGACCAACGTTCGGGCGCGAGGCCAGCGGCCCCGTAGGCGGCCGGCGCACCCCAGTCGTGTCCGATGATCACAGCCCGGTCGTCCCCGCCAAGCGCCTCGTGTAGGGCGCAGGCATCGGCGGCTAGGGCGCCGGTCTGGTAGCGACCGTCAGCCGGCACTGAGGTCGGCGCGTAACCCCGCATAAAGGGCGCAACCGCCCGGTAACCAGCCTCGGCCAGGAGCGGGAGCAGGTGCCGCCAGCTGTAAGCCGAGTCCGGAAACCCGTGCAGACACAGGGCCAAGGGGCCGCCCGCTGGTCCGGCCGCGAGCCAGGCCACCTCGAGTCCATTTACCCCGGTTGTCCCCGTCTCGAAGGTCATTCTCAGACACTACCGATCCGAAAATGCGGCAACAGAGGCGTCAAGCGGCGCCCTCGCCATGCCGATGGCAAAGGTGTGGGACACCCCTTGCTCGATTCGTACCTTCGCGCGCTCGCCGATGCCAGCGGTTCCGACCTCCATGTGAAGGTCGGGTCGCCGCCGCGCATTCGCGTCGATGGTGCGCTGAACATGCTGGAGGGGGCACAGCAAGTGACTCCGGAGGCCACGGCTGAGATGGCTGCGGCGATCATGCGCGCCGATGTGGCCGAGCAGTTCGAGATTCGGAACGATGCCGACTTCGCCTACGCCGTTCCGCGGCTCGGACGGTTCCGGGTGAATGCCTTTCGCCAACGCGGCACCGTTGGACTGATCTTCCGTCTGGTGCGGACCAATGTCACGTCGTTCGAAGAACTCGGTCTTCCTGACGTCGTCGGTCGGCTGGCCGGCGAGAACCGCGGCCTCGTGCTGGTCACTGGCCCAACCGGCTCAGGCAAGACGACAACCCTGGCCGCCATGATCGACTACATCAACAACAATCGCGAGTGCCACATCATCACGATCGAGGATCCGATCGAAGTGCTCCATCGCGACAACAAGGCATCGATCAACCAGCGAGAGGTCGGGTTCGACACCCAGAACTTCGCCACCGCCATGCGGGCCGCGATGCGTCAGGATCCAGACGTGATCCTCGTCGGCGAGATGCGAGATGCCGAGACCGTCGCCGCGGCGCTTAGCGCGGCGGAGACCGGTCACCTGGTGTTCTCAACGCTCCACACCATCGACGCGTCGGAGACGGTCAACCGCATCGTCGAATTCTTCCCGCCGCACCAGCAGCACCAGATCAGGGTCGCGCTGGCCGGTTCGCTGAGAGGAACGCTCTGTCAGCGGCTGTTCCCTCCGTCGGACGGCGCCGGACGAGTGGCTGCCCTTGAGTTCATGGTGGTCAACGGCCGGATCCAGAACTGCATCATTGAGCCCAGCCGGTCGGATGGCTTGCACGAGATCATCGCCGACGGCGAGTACTACGGCATGCAGACCTTCGACCAAGCGTTGGTGAGCCTGTACGCCGAGGGCGCTATCGATCTTCGGGGGGCGATGGCTGCGGCGAGCAGCCCGCACGATCTGAAGGTCATGTTGCAGCAGAAGGGCCTGATGGCCGCGACGTCGCGGGCCGCGGCAGTTTGATCAGCCGCAAGCCCACTGAGACATATGTCACACGGTGACAACACGAGCGACAGATGGGTAACCTGCGCCCTCACAAGGGGGTTCGATGAAGGTCACGTTCTGGGGGGTACGGGGTTCGACCCCGTGCCCGAGCGACGCCAACCGACGCTATGGGGGCAACACGGCATGCGTGTCGCTTGAAGTGCCGGGCGAGCCACCGCTGTTATTCGACCTCGGAACGGGGCTGCGCTTCTATGGCGCCACCCAGCCGTTGGACGGGTCGTTCAAGGGGACTGCGCTCATCACCCACATCCACTGGGACCACGTGCAAGGCCTGCCGTTCTTCGCTCCCGTCGACCGTGTCGGCGCAGAGTTCGACATCTATGGCCCAGCCCAGGCTGAGGGTCCGCTCGGTGACGTGTTCGGCGATTTCATGCGTCCGCCGTACTTCCCGGTCCACTTCAGCGAGCTGCGTGGTGCGATCCGCTTCCACGATGTCCTCGATGAGGACGTGTCGATCGGCAACGCAAAGGTTCGCGTGCGGCCGGTGCCACACTGCGGGCCGACGGTGGGCTATCGGGTCGACTGGAACGGCGCCAGCGTGGCCTACATCAGCGATCACCAGGCCCCGCTGAGCCTCGACACCGTGGCCGAGTCAGTGCTCGATCTGGTCGACGGCGTCGACCTGCTCATCCACGACGCGCAGTACACGCCCGAAGAGTTTGCCGAGCGCTCGCATTGGGGCCACTGCACGGTCGACTACGCGGTGCTGGTGGCCAAGGAAGGCGGAGCCAAGCGCTTGGCCATGTTCCATCACGACCCCGCTCACGGCGACGATGCGGTTGACGCGCTGCTCGAAGGAGCCAGAGCGACCGCGGCCAACACCGCCATCGATGAGGTGTTCGCCGCGTCCGAAGGGCTCGTCGTTAACCTCGGCCGGGCCTGACCCCACGCTGGCTCCCCACCCACTGGAGACACCTGTAGGGTCAGCCGCGTGAGCGACGGACCCGACGCATTCGACGAGGCGCGCTTCCGCCAGGTGGTCGGCCACTTCGCGACCGGCGTGACCGTGATCACCGCCGAAGTCGACGGCGAGCCGACCGGCTTCACCGCCCAGTCCTTCACGTCGCTGTCGCTCGATCCGCCGCTCGTCACCTTCTTCCCCGGCAAAGACGTCGCTAGTTGGCCCGTCATCGAAGCCGCCGGCGCCTTTGGCGTCAACATCCTCGGTGAAGACCAAGAAGCGCTGTGCCGCACGTTTGCCAGCAAGGGAACCGACAAGTTTGAAGGGGTCGGCTGGAGACCGGGCCGGGCGACCGGATCGCCAATCCTCGAAGAAGGTGTTGCCTGGCTCGAGGCTCGCATCGAGGCCGTCCACGATGGCGGCGATCATTTGATCGTCGTCGGACGGGTGGCCGATCTCGACGTTGGCGATGGCGAGCACGGTCCGCTGCTGTTCTATCGGGGCGGCTTCGGACGCTTCGAGTCCTGACGGCATGCCAGATGTGACGCCGATGAAGGTGGCGACGACAGAGATCGACGGGCTCGTCATCATCACCATGAAGCAGGTGGCCGACGAGCGCGGCGTGGTCCGCGAGTTTTATCGCGAGTCCTCTTGGACCGACGCCGGGCTTCCGTCGCTTGGCCCATGGCTGCAGGTCAACCTGACCGACACGCGAGCCGGAGCGGTCCGGGGTCTGCATGCGGAGGCCATGAGCAAGCTCGTCGCGGTGGCGTCAGGGCGCGCGTTCGGCGCTTACGTCGACACCCGATCCGGATCAGCCACTTACGGCCGGGTCGTCACCGTCGCCCTTGACCAGGGGAAGCAGGTGCTGGTTCCGGATGGTGTCGCCAACGGATTCCAGGCTCTTACTGACACGCAGTACTTGTACTGCTTCGACGTGGAATGGGTGCCTGGCATGGCTGGCCTCGGTGTTCATCCGCTCGACCCGGCGTTGGCTATCGACTGGCCGCTGCCGATCGACACCTCAGACCCGTCGTGCCTCTCGGCCAAGGACGCCGCTCAGTCGCCGCTGCCTGACGGGCGTTGATTTCGGCGCTCGGCCGGCCTCGGCCGACGTGCGCGTGCGCTCAGACGGTGGCGGCGAAGTGCTTTGACACCGCGGCGGCACCAACCAGGCGGGCCATGACCTCGCCGGCCGCGTCGGCCAAGATGGCCGTTGGTGCCGAGCGCACGTGGAAGGCGTCGGCCAGGTGAGGCTCGCGGGTTGCGTCCACGGTCACCACCCGAGCGCTCGGGTCGGCGGCGGCCAGCGAGGCTTTCACCGGCTCGCATGTGGCGCAGAACGGCGTGGTGAACACGACCCAGGTTCGCTCGGCGCCCTCGCGCAGCGACTCTGGCACCAGGGGGTGCTCCCGGGTCTCAGCATGCAGGCTCACTTGCCAGGCGAGATACATGCGGCGGCCGACCACCAGGGCGACCACAACGATGCCGACGATGGCGAGCTTCATCAGGCCACCAACCGCACGCCGCGTCGACGGGCCAGGAACAGGTAAACCTCACACCCGACGCAAATGCCCGTGCTGGCGGCCAAGCCAGCCAGTGCGGCCACGATGAGCGCCAGGCCCCAAGCCACTGCCGTTGCGCCG
>JBPCMH010000432.1:0-4571 GCA_051002495.1 Acidimicrobiales bacterium | reverse complement strand
GCTCCTCGGAGAAACCGAGGAAGTCGAAGGCGGCGGCCGAGACGCGGCCAAGGCCACGTTCTCAATGGAACGATCCGGCGTTGCCGCCATGGCGCTTGGCATCATCGAGCAGTGTCTCGAGCTGTCGGTCGATTACGCCAAGAACCGGGTGCAGTTCGGCAAGCCGATCGGCGAGTTCCAGTTGATCCAGCTGAAGCTGGCCAAGATGGAAGTCGCCCGCCTCAACGTGCAGAACCTGGTGTTCCGTTCTATTGAGATGGGCGCAGCCGGCCGCGGTCTATCGCTCGCTGAGGCCTCCGCCATGAAGCTCTATGCCGCCCAGTCGGCGACAGAAGTAGCTATGGAGGCAGTGCAGCTCTTCGGTGGGAACGGCTACATGTCGGAGTTCCAGGTCGAGCAACTCGCCCGCGACGCGAAGGTCCTGCAGATCTACGCCGGTACCGACGAGATCCAGGTCACCCACATCGCCAAAGACCTGCTGAATCGTTAGAGGGTGATCGTCGACTGCGCCATCTATGACAGCGGCCGGCGGCGGCCGGGTCAGCATGGCGTCGCGGAGACCCACGAAGCGTCGCTCCAACCCGACACGTTCGCGTGGGTTGGCCTGTACGAACCGACCGAGGAAGAGTTCGCTCACGTGCTCGAACACTTCGAGCTGCACGAACTGGCCGTCGAAGACGCGATCCATGCCCACCAGCGGCCAAAGTTGGAGGGCTACGGCGACTCCCACTTCCTGGTTCTCAAGACGGTCCGGTACGACGACGCCAATGAAGCCGTCGATGTCGGAGAGATCCTGTTGTTCGTCGGCGACGCGTTCGTCGTCGCCGTGCGACACGGGTCCGCCAGCCCGCTTTCACCGGTCCGCAAGGACCTCGAGGCGCGCCCCGAGCGTCTTGCCGAGGGACCGTCCGCGGTGGTCCACGCCATCATCGACAAGGTCGTCGACGACTACTTGCCCGTCGCTCTCGAGTTGGCGCGCGACATCGACGAGGTTGAGGCCGAAGTCTTCTCCCCCGAGTTGGCTGCGCCGACCGAGCGCATCTTCAAGCTCAAGCGGGAGGTCATTGCGTTCCATCGAGCGGCCTCGCCGTTGGTCGTGCCCGTCCAGCGGATGGCCGAGGGGCGAGTTGGGTTCGTCGCCACCGATACGCGCGAGTACTTCCGCGATGTGCACGACCACCTTCTCCGAGTCACCGAGCACATCGATA
Organism: Acidimicrobiales bacterium; assembly: GCA_051002495.1. Classification (GTDB taxonomy): domain Bacteria; phylum Actinomycetota; class Acidimicrobiia; order Acidimicrobiales; family CADCTF01; genus JBPCMH01. Next base: position 3,363 of record JBPCMH010000432.1, on the reverse strand, counting down.
CCTATCGCGACCTGCTGAACAGCATCCTCGATGCCAACCTCACCCAGGTCAGCGTCCGCCAGAACGAAGACATGAGACGGATCTCCGCATGGGTCGCCATTGCCGCGGTTCCGACAATGGTGGCCGGCATCTACGGCATGAACTTCGAGAACATGCCCGAGCTCAACACCCGCTTGGGCTATTACGTGGTTATCGGCTTCATGGCTGCCTTCTGCCTAGCCCTCTACGGCTGGTTCAAGCGGAGGGGCTGGCTCTAGGGGCCCTCGGTATCATGCGGTGACGAGGGAGAAGCCATGGCCTTTGACCACATCCTCTATGACCGGGACGGCGACGTCGTGACCATCACGATGAATCGGCCGTCCAAGCGAAACGCACTGTCGCTCGATCACATGAACGAGTTGATCCAAGCCTTCAGCGACGCGGGCGCTTCGGACGCTTCGGGGATCGTGCTCGCCGCCAACGGCGCGACATTCTCGGCGGGTCACGACTTTGCCGATATGGCCGGCGCCGATCTCGACTTCATGCGCACGCTGCTCACGACCTGCACCCGTCTGATGCAGACGATGCACGCCGTCCCTCAGCCGGTGCTGGCCAAAGTCCACGCCTTGGCGACGGCCGCAGGTTGTCAGTTGGTGGCCAATGCCGACCTCGCCATCGCGGCCGACTCGGCCGGATTCGCGACCCCGGGCGGCAAGGGCGGGTGGTTCTGCCACACCCCGATGGTTGCCGTCGCTCGCGCCGTTGGCCGGAAGCGGGCGCTTGAGTTGGGCATGAGCGGCGATGTCATCGACGCCTCCACCGCTGCTCAATGGGGCCTGGTGAACCGCGTCGTGCCGCCGGCTGAGCTCGATCAGGCCTGCGCCGACCTACTCGCACGCGTCACCCGCGGGAGCCGCAGTTCGAAGGGTGCTGGCAAGCACGGCTTTTACCGGCAGATCGACCTGCCCGAAGCACAGGCCTATGACTACGCCGTCGAGCTGATGGCGGCCACCAGTCAGACCCCAGACGCGCAGGAAGGCATGGCGGCCTTCCTGGAGAAGCGGCCCCCGAAGTTCGGCTCCTGACCGTGGAACTTCCGGAGGTGATGCGCACCACGCCGGCCACACGCGACTTCACCGATGCGCCGGTCGAGGATCAAACCCTGTGGCGGATCCTCGACCACGCTCGGTTCGCGCCGAGCGGCGGGAATCGGCAGGGCTGGCATGTGATGGTCGTTCGAGATCCGGCGATCCGCGTTCGTCTTCGCGAGCTCTACCAGCTCGGCTGGCGTGAGTATGTGGCACACATCGCCGCGGGACGGGTGCCCTTCGCTCCTGGCGACGATGGGAGCTGGATCGGGCCCGCAGTCGACCTTGAGGCAGCGCGCGACACGCCGGCGCCGAACGACTTTGCCGACAACCTCGAGCACGCTCCCGTCCTCTTGGTCATCGCGGTCGACCTCCGCGCGCTAGCCGTGACCGACAACGGCCTCGACCGCCAAAGCATCGTCGGCGGCGCCAGCGTCTACCCCTTCACGCACAACTTGCTCCTGGCCGCCCGAAACGAGGGGCTCGGCGGCGTGATGACCACCGTCATCTGCCGGCAGGAGCCTGCCGTGAAGCAGGTGCTCGGGCTGCCGGAGCCGTTCGCGGTGGCTGGCCTCGTAGCGCTGGGTGTCCCCCAGAGGACGATCACGAGGCTCCGCCGGGATCCAGTGGAGGAGTTCGCCACGGTCGACCGATTCAACGGCGAACCGTTCCGCGCCCAGTGACCCTGCCTACTCGCGCCCCGCCCACCCCCTCCACGCCGGACGACATTTCCGGCTGACGACGCCGGAGCTGCGCGTCAGTCCGGCGAGTGTGATTTGACGACTCGTCCGTTTCGGACGGTGTAGCCCTCGCTTCGCAGCCGCGCCGCGGCGGCTTCCTCGTGGCCTTTCGGGAGTCGGCCATCGGCGTTGATCACTCGCCACCATGGCAGACCTTCGGAACGAGCCGTGACCTGGCCGACGGCGCGGGCCGCGCCCGGCCGGCCAGCCTGGCGCGCGACGTCGCCGTAGGAGAGGAGATCACCCGGCTCGAGGCCAATCACAACGGCGATCACCGCCTGCTCAAACGACGACGAGGGCCGCGGCCCCGCCATGCATCAGCCCTTCCGGTCTTCGCCCTTCCGGTCTTCGCCCTTCCGCGCCTCGCCCTTCTCCTGGGCCACGCGCTTGGCCCTTTCCTTCGTCTTCTTAACGCGATCGTTCTTCCAACGGACCTTAGAGAGACTCCCTCGTGCCATGTGGGCCATCGTAGGCCCCAGCGTTAGGGTTTCCGGCATGACAATCGTGGTGGCCGCCCTCATGGGCATCGTGGCCGGGGTTCTCTCTGGCTTGTTCGGCATCGGTGGCGGCGTGGTCATCGTGCCCGGCCTTATCTTCCTGCTGCGGATGGACTCCCTGAATGCCGTCGGCACTTCCCTTGCCGCCCTGCTGTTGCCGGTCGGCGGCTTGGCCGTAATTCGCTACGCCAGGGACGGCCACGTCAACTTCACCGTGGCCTTCGTTATCGCGGTGTGCTTGGCCCTCACCGCGCCGATCGGCGCACAGATTGGCATCACGTTGGGAAGCCGATGGCTGACGCGGGCCTTCGGCGTCTTCCTTCTCGTGCTTGGTGCGCGCTTCGTGCTCAGGCCCTGACCGTCAGCCGGGCAGCACTTCTTCAAGCGCCGCAACCAACTCATCAGCCTCGGGCTCGATGAGTGGGCGGAACCTGCGGGCAACGGTGCCATCGGGGGCGATGAGCCACTTCTCGAAGTTCCACGCAACGTCGCCTGCCTTGCCGTCCCCATCAGGCACTGCGGTCAACTCGGCGAACAATGGATGTTGGCTGTCACCGTTGACGTCAACCTTCTCATACATCGGAAAGGTCACGCCGTACGTCGTCGAGCAGAAGGTCTGGATCTCCTCGGCGCTTCCAGGCTCCTGGCCCGCGAACTGATTGCAGGGAAACCCGAGCACGGCAAACCCGCGGTCGCCATACGACTCGTGAAGTCGCTCCAAACCCTCGTACTGCGGCGTCAGACCGCACTTCGAAGCGACGTTGACGATGAGCAACGCCTTGCCGGCATGCTCGGACAGCGCGGTCTCCTCGCCGGTCAGCGTGCGGACGGGTACGTCGTGAAGGCTCATGAACCGATGAACGTAACACGGTGCGAGATTGTTCCGCTGGTTGCCCATGTTCTGCGTTCCCGGTTCCAACTCCTTGTAGACAGCGAAGAAGTGGGCGATCTCCTTCAGGAGGTGGGGATTCAGGTCGCCGATGTCGTTGCTCGTCGAGCAGCACAGCCGAAGTCCAAAACCACTGGTATCCCACGCGTTTCCTCAATCATTTGAAAGAC
>JBPCMH010000431.1:0-4515 GCA_051002495.1 Acidimicrobiales bacterium | reverse complement strand
GCCTTGAGCCGGATGCCGCCAGGGCCGGCGTCGGCGTGTCGGACGGCGTTGGCCGCCAGTTCACTAGCGACCAAAAGGAGGCCATCGATGGCATCAGCGTCGATGGGAAGATGGCCGAGCCAGTCGGCGAGGAAGTGGCGGGCCACCGGGACAGCAGCCGCGGTCGGCGAGAACTTGTGCACCAGCGGGGCCAGGGTGCGCTGGCCGTTCGCCGGCGGCGGAAGCCGCCGTCGCACGATCAGCGCAAGGGAGTCGTCGGTGCGCAGCGCGTCTTCGAGTTGGCGGTCAACGAGTGCTCTCGCCATGGCATTGGCGGGGTAGTCAGCGGTGGCTAGAGCGGCTGAAGACAGTCGGGCCAGTCCCTGGACGATGTCCTTCTTGGCCTCAATCAGCCCGTCCGTATAGAGGATGAGCGTGTCTTGGCGGTCGAGGTGGAGCTCAACCACGCCGTCTGAGGCCGCACCGGGCCAACCGAGTGGGATGCCGGGCACGTTGATCTCTCGGACTCGGCCCTCAGCCAGCAACAGGGCGGGCGGGTGGCCGGCTCCGGCCAGCAGCACGCGCCCGTCCTCCGGCCAATACCGACCGACGATGAGCGTGGCAACCAACTCTGGGTTCTGGGCCCGGAACAGGCGGTCAACTCGCTCAACCAACTCCTCGAGCGGACAGCCCTCGAGTACGAGGAGGCGCAGTGCGTGGGTAACTGCCACCGCGTCCTTCGTGGCTTCCACGCCCTTGCCCATGACGTCGACGACGGTGAAGTGCAGCGTACCGTCGGGCAGGGTGATCCAGTCGTAAAGGTCGCCCCCGGTCGGCGCACTCGGATCAGCGGCCACGTAGCGAACGCCCAGTTCGGTGTGCGGGACGACCGGCGCTGGCGGCCTCACCGCTTCCTGGAGGCGGTGCACCACCTCCTCGCCGCGTGCCTGCTCCTCGGCCAGGCGAGTCAACGCCACGTGGTTCTGCACGGCTACGCCGAGGTGAGCACAGAGCGACATCAACGCGTCGGTGGTGGCCGTGGCCAACGGCTCGTCGGCGGTGAGGGCCATGATGCCCCTGACCTGCTGATCGCCGTCTTCGATCGGGAGCACCGCGATCCACGGAAGGCCGAGCATCGACAGGACGGAAGGGCCAGCTTTCGGCCCGTTCATTGCCTGCACGACCATCGGTCCGGAGCCCCCGAAGGCGTCGCTCAGGCCGTGGTGGGCCCGTGGGTCGCCGATCCGATCGAATGCCACGGTGGACTCTGGGTGGACAGTCCAGGTGGGGGAGGTGTCGCGGGAACGCAGGCACAGGGCGACGTTGGGGCTGTCGGTCAGGCGACCGACCGCTTCGACGGCCCAACCCAGCGCTCGGCCGAGATCAGGCTGTCCGTGAAGGGCAGCCGCGGCCGCGCCGAGAACGCTGGTGGTTTCCTCGGCCGGACCCATCCGGCGGTTCTACCCCGCTTCGTCCCGATCGACTCTCAACCCGGCCTGTCGCCTCGAGTGGCGAGGGTCAGCGCCCGAAGCGGCGGAGCCGGAGGCTGTTGGTCACGACCGAGACACTCGAGAATGCCATGGCCGCGCCGGCGATGATGGGGTTCAACAGGCCGAACGCGGCGAGCGGCAGGGCGAGCAGGTTGTAGCCGAAGGCCCAGCCCAGGTTCTGGAGGATCGTGGTGAAGGTGCGCCGGGACAGCCGTACCGCGGTGGGCACGCCGCTTACGTCGCCGGAGAGCAGGGTGATGTCGGAGGACTCGATGGCCACGTCGGTGCCGGAGCCGATGGCGATACCCAAGTCGGCCTGCACCAATGCGGGGGCGTCGTTGATCCCGTCGCCGACCATGGCCACCATTTGTCCGGCGTGCTGCAGACGCCGAACCTCGTCGACCTTGTCCTCGGGCAGAACCTCGCTCAGCACCGTGTCGATACCAACCTGCTCGGCGATGGTCGCGGCCGTCCGCTGGTTGTCTCCCGTGATCATCGCCACATTGATGCCCATGTCCCGCAGCTCCCGCACCACGGCGGCCGCCTCGGGCTTGATGGTGTCGGCGACGGCCAGTACGGCTCGGGTCGACCCGTCCCAGCCGACGAAGAACGCGGTCTTGCCCTCGCCTTCGAGGCGCTCGGCCGCGACATCGAGTTGCTCGGGAATCGGGACGCCTCGGTCGGCCATCAACTTGCGGCGACCGACCGACACCGCTGTGCCGTCGATCGTGGCCGAGACCCCGTGGCCGGGGACGGCCGTGAAGTCAGTGACTTGTGCGGTCTCGACGCCGCGATCGGCCGCGCCGGCGACGACTGCGGCCCCGACCGGATGTTCAGAAGCCGACTCGACCGAGGCCGCGAAACGGAGCGCTTCGAGGTCGTCGACGCCCTCGGGCACCACCACGTCGGTGAGCGACATCTTTCCCTTGGTCAAGGTGCCGGTCTTGTCGAAGACGACCGTGTCGATGCGACGCGATCGCTCAAAGACCTCGCCGCCCTTGATCAGAATGCCGAGGGCGGCGCCGCGCCCCGTTCCGACCATGATGGCGGTCGGGGTGGCCAGGCCAAGAGCGCACGGGCAGGCGATGATGAGCACAGCGACCGCCGCCACCAGACCTTCGGTCGCCCGTCCGCTGATCGCCCATGCCGCGAAGGTGAGGGTGGCGATGCCGAAGACGACGGGCACGAACACGCCGGCCACGCGGTCGGCCAGTCGCTGCACGGGAGCCTTGGTTCCCTGTGCCTCTTGGACCAGGCGCACGATGCCGGCCAGGGCGGTGTCGGCTCCCACCGCGGTCGCTCGTACGGTCAGCACGCCGTGGACGTTGATCGAAGCCCCGACGACCTGAGATCCGACTGACTTGTCGACCGGGACTGACTCTCCCGTCAGCATCGACTCGTCGACCGCGCTCGATCCGTCGACGACGTCGCCGTCGACGGGGATCTTCTCCCCGGGGCGGACGCGAACTTCATCGCCGTGCGCCACTTGCTCGATGGGCACCAGCTGCTCCTCGCCGTCGACGACGACACGAGCTTGCTTCGCGCCCAACTCAAGCAGGGCACGGATCGAACCCGACGCTCTGCCCTTCGCTCTCGCCTCGAAGAAGCGCCCTAATAGAAGGAAGGCGATGATGAGCGCGGCGGTGTCGAAGTAGTGCTCGCCGTGCCGAGTGAACGCGACCTGGTAGGTGGAGAACGTGAACGCAGCGAGGGTGCCAACGGCGATCAGTGTGTCCATGTTGGCCGACATCGATCGTGCCCTCGTGGCTGCCGATCGGAGGAAGGGAAGTCCGGCCCAGAACTGGACCGGGATCGTCAGAGCGAGGGAGAGCCACCGGGCCCACGGGTCCATCATGAAGGCCATGCCGAGCACCATCACGACGATGCCGAGTGGCCAAGCCACGGCAATGCGGCGCAACCACATCTGCTCCACGTCGGACTCGTGGCCCTCTGTCGGTTCTTGGGAGGAGAAGGGCGTGAGTCCGTAGCCAATCTTGGCGATGGCAGTGGTCAGGCTCTCGAGGCTGACCTGCGCCGCGTCGTATCGAACCGTCGCTCGCTCCGTGGCGAAGTTGACCGCGGCCTGCTCGACGCCAGCCTGGCGATTGAGGACCTTCTCGACCCGGGCCGCGCAGGATCCGCAGGTCATACCTTCAACGGCGAGCTCAAGCTCGGCCGGATTGGCTGAGGCGATGTCGGTATCGGTCTGCTGCATGGGAGACCTCGTCGTGACTCGGGGAGTGCTACGGGTTGCTGGTGGCCTTCTCAAGTATGGGCGGGGTGGCCTGGTTGTCCAACCTCAGCCGCCTCTGGTCTGTTCCTTGGTCTGCGGGGTGAGAGCCTGCTTGGTCTGCGGGGTGAGAGAATGCACGAATGGACGACTGGCTAGCGAGATACGCCGCGGCACTGGCCCACGGCCTGCCCGACGACGCGGCCTCCGTCGACCTTGGTCCTGCCGGCGACGCGACCGTGCTCGAGTTGGCTCGTTTGGTCGAGTTGGCCACCGATACCGAGACGGCGGCACTGGCTACCTTCCTGGCCGGGGTGTACGCCGCCCTCAAGGCCAGCTCCGGCAACGACGCAAGGGCGGCCATGGACGAGGCGGTCCGGGTGGCCAAGCGTGTCGTTAGCGGCCGAAGCGAACCCCTTGCCTGAGCGGCCTGGGGCGGCCTTGGGCAGGGCTCCGGTCGTGGGCCGACGATGACCATGGCCCTGCTAGCCTCGCCGATCCACGGGCGATTAGCTCAGTTGGTTAGAGCACTTGCATGACGCGCAAGGGGTCGGGGGTTCGAATCCCTCATCGCCCACCGAAGCCGACCCCCAGGCAGCCTGCCTGGGGGTTTCTCGCGTGCTGCGTCAGGCCCGGTCGGGGTGGATGCCGGGGTGCGGTTCGCCCTCTGCAACCACCAAGCACACGACTTCGAGCATCGCCCGCGCCGGTGCCGATGGGAGGCCTCGGCGCCGGCGGGCTAGCCCGACTTCGCGTCTAGGGAGCCCCCGCACGGGGATGGGTCGGCTCTCGCCTTGGAGATGGGCAGGTACGGCT
>JBPCMH010000430.1:0-7715 GCA_051002495.1 Acidimicrobiales bacterium | reverse complement strand
GCCTACGTTCGTGCCGATGATTGCGCCGCGCCCGGTCGGTGTCGCGGTGGCCCGGTTCGGCGGCTGGTCGGGCAGTCCCTAGGCTCACGGCGGTGCGGATCGCAACGTGGAACGTCAACTCGTTGGGCGTCCGGTTACCCCGGGTCGAGGAGTGGATCGCCTACGCCGAACCGGACGTGCTGTGCCTGCAGGAGACGAAAATGGCCGACACCGCCTTCCCGGCCATGGCCTTCTCCGCGCTTGGCTACGAGGCCGCGCATCACGGCGATGGTCGGTGGAACGGGGTGGCCATCGTTAGCCGGGTCGGCTTGGACGACGTTGTCGCCGGGTTCGCCCCCGAACCGGAGCCTGAGCCGGTGGAGTCGAGGCTGGTGTCGGCTACCTGCGGAGGCGTCCGGGTGCACTCGGTCTATGTGCCGAACGGTAGGACCGTTGGCGGCGACCACTACGAGGCGAAGCTCCGTTGGCTGACCGCCCTCCGGAGCCATCTGTCATCGACGTCGCGTGTCGACGACGACGTCGTGGTCTGCGGCGACTTCAACGTGGCCCCAGAGGATCGCGACGTGTGGGACCCGAAGGCGTTCACCGACTCGACCCACGTGACCGCGGCCGAGCGGCACGCCATCGAAGCGCTGATCGATTGGGGCTTGGTTGATGCGTTTCGCCAGCTCCGTCCAGAGGATGGGCTGTTCACCTGGTGGGACTATCGGGCCGGCAACTTCCACAAGCGAAAGGGCATGCGCATCGACTTGATGCTCGTGAGCCCGCCGGTCGCGAACCGTCTTCAGTTCACCTTGATTGATCGCAACGCCCGCAAAGGGAAGCTTCCCTCAGACCATGCCCCAATGTTCATCGATCTGGAGGCTCGCTGATGTCGTCAGATGGCCCGTCCGACTTCCACACGCGCATGCAGGAGATGTTGACCGCCGAGGTAACGCCACAACGCACCCAGGCCCGCCGACTGGCCGAGGCCATGAGGGTCGTCATCGAGCGCCTTGTGGCGACGAGGGCTCCGGCGGACGTGCTCGAGGAGGCAGCGGTGGCCCTCGAGACCATCGCCGCGTCGCTTGAGGAGCATCCCCGCGGTCACTCCTATGAGGGGTTCGCCGAGTCGGCAAACTCGGGCGACCCGCACGCATTCTTCGACCACAGCCCGATCATCGGGCGAGCCAACCCGCTGGCGCCACCGCTGTCGCTTGTCGTCGTCGACGGCCGGGTCGAAGGAACGGCCCGATACGGGTCCGCTTATGAAGGGCCACCGGGAGCGGTGCATGGCGGTCATGTGGCAGCCGCGTTTGACGAATTGCTCGGGATGACGCAATCGCTGAGCGGAAAGCCCGGCATGACCGGCACGCTGACCGTGCGTTATCGACGGCCGACTCCGCTCCAGGCCGAACTGCGGTTCGAGGGCGAGCTCGATCGGGTCGAGGGGCGGAAAATCTTCACCGTTGGTCGGTGCTATGCCGGTGGCGAGTTGACGGCGGAAGCCGAGGCGATCTTCATCTCGGTCGACTTCGCGAAGATCGCCAAGATGATGGCGGCCCGACAGGACGGCTGAGGCTCAGCGGCTGACGAGCTGACGGCGCTGCCGAGCGAAGTCGGCCAGCCGGTCGAACTCCCGTGCCTGAAACTCATACACGTCGAAGTCGGGCAATGGCAGCGATGCTGCGCCAGCACCGGAGAGGGGGCGGGGTTTCCGCGGTTGGCGGGAACTGCCGGTGCCGCCGCGACCGCGGTAGATGATCAGGCCAGATACCGGATCGGGCACACCGTCGAGGGCGGCGTTGACTGCGGGCAGGGCTCGGAAGCGGTCCCACGCAGCCTCCTCGGGGAAGGCCAACTCAAGGATGAGCCCCCAGCGGGTGTGGTGCCACTCCCAGTCGATGAGGCCCTCTTGCATGCCGGCCTCGATCAGGGCGTCGCCCCAGGAATCGGCCCATGAGGTCGCGGAGGAATCACCGTTGAAGACCTCGAGAGACATCCAGTGGGCGGAGAGCACGACGGGATCCTACGACCCGAAATCGGCCAGCGGCCAACGCGTTCGGGGCAAACGGCTCACGCGGTCAACTCCGCGCGCAACTTGGCCAGGCCCGAACCCATGGCCAATCGAAGGTCGGCCGGGGTCACACCGAGGTCGCGATGCAACTGCTTCATGGTTCGGACGGGGGCACCACCGAGACCGAATCGAGCGGTCAGCACATCCCGTTCGATCGGGTCGAGCCGTCCGAGCATTGCGGGCTCGGCCGTCTGCAGCGCCAGAAGGTCGTCGTCGGGCGAACTGGTCAAATCGACCACCTCAAGCTCGGCGTCCGGATAGGGCCATCCGTCATCAGCGGGCCATACGAACTGAGGCATGCTTTACTTGTCGCGCCGATCGAGTGTCGGCGTCAAGGAGCCCGACTCAAGTTGACGCCAGAAACTCCGACATGACGTCCTCTTCGAGCGCGGCGTGTTCCTCCAAACCGGACACGATCGCACGCTCGACGCGCCCGCCGACCAGCGGTACCGAGACTTTGAGCTCGCCTGTGGCCCGGCGCAGCACAGAGCCGTCGCCGAGGTCGCGGAGCTCATAGGTGCCAGAACTCCGCAGTAGGCCGCCGTAGTGCTCGGGCACGATGGTCCAGGTGGTCATGTGGGTGGTGCGGTCGAGCGTCGACTCCTCGATCCACACCAGCCGGGACGGATCGACCACGGCCCGCACCGCGGAGGAGATGTCGCCGACGAAGTGGTACCGAACCGACATCAGGACGAGTTTGCCGTCCTCGGATCGGTCGAGCAGCTCCGGTTGACCGAGTTTCGGAAGGGCCGCAAGCCGGGTCAGAAAGTCGGGATCGGTGAAAGCGGCCTCGACGACCTCAAGTGCACCAGTGAACCGTTGTTCGATCTCGAACCTCACGGCGGCCGAGCCTAAGGGACGGCGGCGCGGCCAGGGTGCGGCGGCTCAGGCGGTGGTGGCGCGGCTCATGCGGTGGTGCCGTGCTGGGCGATGACCTCGAGTAGGTCAGCCGCGTACCGGTCGGCCTTGACCGGACCCAGACCGGGGATGGCGATCAGCGCGTCGCGGTCACGCGGCTGAACTTCGGCCATCGCCGCCAGCGTGGTGTCGTGGAAGATCACGTAGGCCGGAACGTTGGCCGCCTTGGCCATGCGGGATCGCCAACTCTTCAGCTCGGCCAACAGCGCAGGGTCGGCGTCGGCGCCAAGGCGCGGTGCGCTCGGCCGCCCGGCCGTGGGTGCTTTGATGCTGGCCCTCCCGTTGGCCAGCATCGCCCGCCAGTCAGACGCTGGACGCCCGTCGGCGAGACCGTCGACGACGAGGCGGACCTCATCAAGCCATGGCGACGCGCTCCGGGGCACGGTGCGCTCGCCGAACGTGCGCCGGGCGGCCCACGAGCAATGCAGTTCTTCTTCGGCACGAGTGAGCGCGACGTAGAGCAAGCGTTGCTCTTCGGCCACCGCGTCGCTGCTGCCTGCGTGCCCGATCGGCACGAGGCCGCGCTCGATACCGGCGACGAAGACGACTGGCCACTCAAGCCCCTTGGCCCGGTGGAAGGTGACGAGGCTTACGGCATCCGCGGTGCCGTCGTCGCTGTCATCGCCCCGGAGGGTGGCCGACAGCCAGGCGGCGAAGCCGTCGACGGTGCCCTGCGGGTCGAGCTCGGCGTAGTCGCGGCCCATGCGGAGGAGTTGCTGGAGGTTGGCCAACCGCTCGGGCGTTCCTTCGGATGCGCCGGCCATGGCTTCGAGGTCGGCCAAGTGGTGCTCCATCGGCACCTTGGCCTTGGCCGAGCGGATGGCCCGGATGGCGTCCTTTACTTCGGGGAGGGACAGGAACGCCCCGTCGCCGCGCAGGCGGTACGGGATGCCGACCGCTCGAAAGGCTTCCTCGAACTGTCGCAGCTGTGCGTTGGTGCGGGTCAGCACGGCGAGCCTGGCCCAAGACGTGCCGGGACGGTGGGCCCGCCGCAATCGGGTGGCGACACCTCGAGACTCGGCCACATCGTCGTCGTAGCGGGTAATGGTGGGTGCTGGTCCGTCTTCTCGGTTGGGTCGCAGACCGGCTCGATCGCCAAGAACAGCATTGGCGGCAGCCAGGATCTGCGGGGTCGAGCGGTAGTTGTCCTCGAGCGTGACCGTCGTGGAGTCGGTGAACAGCTGACCGAAGTTGGTGATCAGGCGGGGGTCGGCGCCGTTCCACCCGTAGATGGCCTGATTCGGGTCGCCGACGACGCACAGATCGGTGCCGTTTCCGAGCCAGCCTTTGAGCACGCGGAACTGTGCCGGGTTCACGTCCTGGAACTCGTCGACGAAGAGGTGACGGAACCGCCACTGCTGGGTCGCGGCGAAGTCGGGGTCGTCTTCGAGGGCTCGGGCGCACAAACTGAGGAGGTCGTCGAAGTCGATCACCCGACGACGGCGCTTCTCGGCCTCGTAGCGCTCGTAGATCGTCGCCACTTGGGCCGCGGGCAGTGGGGGAGTGCGGCCCGACTTCTCCGCCTCGACCGCGTACTGCGAAGGCGGTACCAGGCGGGCCTTGGCCCATTCGATTTCGGACGCGATGTCGGCAGGCTGGATAGCTGCCGACCGGCTATGGCGACCGAGCAGGGGCACGAGGAGCCGAAGCTTGCTCTGCACGAGGGCAGGAGGGGTCTGGCCCCGGTCGGCCCACCTTTGTCGTAACTGGGCATAGGCCACGCCGTGGAAGGTGCCAGCGATTACCCGCTCCCGCATGCCGGTCGCGGCCAGCCGCTGCCGGAGCTCGCCGGCTGCTTTGCGGGTGAAAGTGAGGGTCAGGACATGCGGGGCGTCGGCTTGGCCAGTGGCCACGCGGTAGGCGATCCGGCGGGTCAGGACCCGGGTCTTGCCCGAGCCAGCGCCGGCCACGATGCACAGCGGCGCGGCGTCGACGGTGACCGCGTCGCGCTGGGCCGCGTTCAAACCATTGAGGAGGTGCTGGGCGTCCACGAAGACAAGGCTAGAAACGGGGTGTGACAGGAACGCGGATGGCCCCTGACCTGCGCTGACGCCGTGTTCGGCACCGGGTCCTGCTCGCCGACCGGAGCGGGAACGCGATTCGACCCCAAGTAGACTTGGGGCTTGCGCCCTTCCGTTCTCCTCGGGGTCGAACCAGAACCGACGAACCTTCCTCGGCGCTCGGCGCATCAGCCTGTGGCTTCCGCGACCCGGCGTTCCTCGGTGTTCCTTCCGGTCAGAGACCATCGTGCGCCTCTCAAGCCAAGGCGTCAAGGACGGTTGCGTTACAGGTGCATGACCGGGCCGACCTGTGCGGCGTGGAGTGGTGGGTCCCTCGCGGGGCGCGAGTAGGGTCGCATCCCCGATGCTCAAGGCCTTTGCTGGTGGTCGCCTGTTTGGCTCGACCCACGGATCGACCCCCGCCCGCGTCGTGGCGCTCCCGGGCTGGCGTCATGACCACCGCGATTTCAGCGCTGTGCTGTCCGGGTTCGACGCGCTCGCCATCGATCCACCTGGATTCGGCACGACCCCTGAGCCCCCGGACGGATGGGGTGCCGCCGATTACGCGAACGCGGTGGCCCCGGTCCTTGAGGAGACCAGCGAACGGGTGGTCCTGGTTGGACATTCATTCGGAGGTCGCATTGGGGTGCACTTGGCGGCCCAGCACCCTTCGCGGGTCGCCGGCTTGGTCCTCGCTGGCGTGCCACTGCTGCACCGTGCCGATCGATCGGGGGCCAAACCGCCGCTGGGCTTCCGCGTCGTGCGCCTCCTCCACCGGCGGGGGATTGTCTCTGATGACCGCATGGAAGCGATGCGCCGAAGTCACGGCTCAGCCGATTACCGGGCCGCGTCCGGGGTCATGCGTGAGGTGTTGGTGCGAAGCGTGAACGAGTCCTACGAAGACGTGCTCGGCGAGGTGGCCTGCCGCGTGGAGTTGGTGTGGGGCGCGGAGGACGATCAGGTTCCGGTCGAGGTAGCCGAGCGGGCCGCGGCGCTGGTCTCGGACGGCTATCTAACGGTCCTCCCCGGCGTTGGTCATATGGTGCCGGTGCAGGCGCCGGACGCACTCCGTGACGCGATCGGCCGGTGTTTGACGTGACGTGGGTCTCAACCGTGGCGTGCCTGATGGCCGCAGGGTTTGGCGCCGTTCGCTGGCTGAGGGTCGCGCAGCGCGAGCACTACTTGGCCGGGACCGTCACTCGCTTCGCCATCCGGTGGTGGTGGGGCCTCGGCTTCAACCGTCTCCTTCTCGTGGGCGTGACTATCAACGTCATGCTGTCGTTCGTTTCGCCCTTCTTTGCACTGCTTGTTGCGGCGCCGATCGCAGCCGGACCATTTGGGCTCAAACTGAAGGGCACCGCTCCGGGTCCGTTGGACTGGACCCGGAGACTGAAGACGTTGGCCGCGATCACCGGGGCGATCGTGGCGGTTGTTGTGCTGTTCATTGGGTTGGCCGGCGCCCCAGCCGCGGGGGCCGCCTTGGCCGCGGTGCTCATGCCGCGGATCGTCGACATCGCGCTCGGACTCGCGGCGCCTCTGGAGCAGCGATTGGCTCAGCCATTCGTCGACAAGGCGACCGCGACGCTGCGCGAGGTCGCGCCGTTCACCATCGCGTTGACCGGCTCGTACGGCAAGACCACGACGAAGGGCTATGTCGGTCACCTGATCGAAGGAAGCAAATCGGTGTTGGCCACGCCGCGGAGCTTCAACAACTCGGCCGGGCTATCGCGAGCAGTGAACGAACACCTGGCCTCAGGCACCGACGTCTTTGTTGCCGAGATGGGCACCTACGGCCCGGGCGAGATCGCCGCTCTCGTTGCGTGGGTCAAACCGACCGTTGCCGCCATCACGGCCATCGGGCCGGTGCACCTCGAGCGGATGAAGTCCGAGGACATGATCGTCGAAGCCAAGTCGGAGATCTTCGCCGGCGCGACGGTGGCCGTCCTCAACGTCGACGACCGTCGACTCTCGCCTTTGGCCGACCGTCTCGAGGCCGACGGCATGCGGGTCGTCCGCTGCTCCGGACGAGAGCGCGGGGCCGACATCGCTGCGATCATCGAAGGCGAGACACTTACGGTCTATAAGGACGGCTCCGTCATCGGATCGGCCACTGGCCTCGATGTCGTCGGCACCAACGTCGCCATCGCGGTGGCGTGCGCGATCGAGGCCGGCATCGAACCACAGGTGCTCGGCAGCCGCCTGGCGACGCTGCCGACGGCGCCCAACCGACGCACGGTGACTACTGGATCCACCGGGGCGACCATCATCGATGACACCTTCAACGCTAACCCGGCCGGTGCCAGGGCAGCCCTAGAAGTTTTGGCCCGGCTCGGCTCCGACTCGACAACCATCGCTCTCGTCACGCCCGGAATGATCGAGCTCGGCGACCGACAAGCCGACGAGAATCAGAAGTTCGCCGCCGCCGCATCGGAGATCGCCACCGACGTGTTGGTTGTCGGGATGACCAACCGTGCCGCGCTTGTCGAGGGCGCACATCGAGGACGGGCCAGGGTTCACCTCGTGGATGGTCGTGCAGAAGCGGTTGCCTGGGTAAAGGAGAACCTGGTCGCCGGCGACGCCGTCCTCTACGAGAACGATCTGCCCGACCACTTTCCCTAAGCTTGCGATTAAACCTCGGCTATGTGTTCCTGTTCGCGGCGTCCTTCATGAGCAGTTCGGTTGCCTTGGCTGCCACCTGACGCATCTGGTCGATGAGGGCGCGTAGCCGCCGGTCGTTGGCG
>JBPCMH010000429.1:0-5378 GCA_051002495.1 Acidimicrobiales bacterium | reverse complement strand
CTGCAGCACTACATCGCCAGCTTCTCCGTCGGTGCTCGGGACGTGATCGACAAGTTCGACTTCGGCGCTCAGATCTCCCGACTCGATCGCTCCAACCTGTTGTACCTGGTCGTCTCGAAGTTCGCCGAGATCGATCTGCATCCCGATCGGGTCTCGAACCTCGAGATGGGCTACCTGTACGAGGAGTTGGTCCGGCGCTTCTCGGAGCTGTCGAACGAGACGGCCGGCGAACACTTCACGCCGCGCGAGGTCATCCGCCTGATGGTCAACCTGCTGTTCATCGAGGATGAGGAGTTGCTGACGAAGCCGGGCACGATCAAGACGATGCTCGACCCGGCGTGTGGCACCGGCGGAATGCTCTCGATCGCCGAAGAGTACCTGCGCGAGCACAACCCGTCCGCCAAGCTCAAGGTCTACGGCCAGGAGCTGAATGCCGAGACGTTCGCGATCTGCCGCTCCGACATGATGCTGAAGAACCCGCACGACGAAGCGCACATCGTCTACGGCAACAGCTTCAGTGAGGACGGCCATGCCGGCACGACGGTGGACTACTTGCTCGCCAACCCGCCGTTCGGTGTGGAGTGGAAGAAGGTCGCCGACGCCGTCAGGGACGAGGCCGCCTCGAAAGGCTACGCAGGGCGGTTCGGTGCGGGGCTGCCGCGCATCAACGACGGCTCGTTCCTCTTCCTGCAGCACATGATCGCGAAAATGAAACCGGTCGAGCAGGGCGGCTCGCGCGTGGCGATCGTCTTCAACGGCTCGCCGCTGTTCACCGGCGCCGCCGGCTCCGGGGAGTCCGAGATCCGCCGGTGGATCATCGAGAACGACTGGCTCGAGGCCGTCGTCGCCCTGCCGGATCAGCTCTTCTACAACACCGGCATCTCCACCTACTTCTGGATCGTGACCAACCGCAAGAGCCCCGAGCGTCGTGGCAAGGTGCAACTGATCGACGCCCGCGAGCGCTTCGAGAAGATGCGTAAAAGCCTCGGCGCGAAGCGCCATCAGATCAGCGACGCCCAGATCGACGAGATCGTCCGGCGCTACGGCGCGTTCACCGAGGGCGAGGACGCCAAGATCTTCCCCAACGAGGCGTTCGGGTTCCTGCGCATCACCGTCGAGCGGCCGCTGCGCGTCCACTGGGAGGTCACCGACGAGACCCTCGCCGCCTTGGAGGCCGACCGGAAGGTCGGCAAGCTTGACGAGGAGACGCGCGTAGCCCTGCGCGTTGGCGTGGAGGCGTGGCGGGGTGAGGTCATCGACGATCTGGGGGTCGCGACGAAGCGGGTGAAGGCGCTCATGGTCGAGGTGGGCGTGAAGGGCAAGCCGCTGCAGACCGCGATCCTGGACGCGATTGCCGTCCGCGATCCCGACGCCGATCCGATCACCGACAGCAAGGGCAACGTCCTGCCCGACACCGACCTGCGCGACCACGAGAACGTCCCGTTGCCCACCATGCCGGTCGCCTACGAGGCTGACGTCACGGCCCGGCTGGAGGCAGTGGAGTACCGCCGCACCGCCATCGAGGACTACCTGGCCGCCGAGGTGCTGCCCTACGTCCCCGATGCCTGGGTCGACCACGACAAGACCAAGATCGGCTACGAGATCCCCCTCACCCGCCACTTCTACGTCTACAGACCACCCCGACCCCTGGAGGAGATCGACGCCGAGATCAAGCAACTCGAAGCCGAGATCCAGCAGCTGCTGGCCGAGGTGACGGAGTGACTGCTCAGCAGGTACCGCTGAAACATCTTGCGGGGATCAATGAGCGCGCCCTCCCAGACGACACCGACCCCGACCGGACGTTTCGCTACATCGACATTGCCAGCGTCGGCCATGGGGAACTCGCAAAGGAGCCGGACGAAGTCCGGTTCGAGGACGCGCCGTCGCGAGCACGTCGGCTTCTCCGCGAGGGGGACACGATCGTTTCCACGGTCCGCACGTATCTGCGTGCTGTCTGGCCCGTCGACGGTCCGACCGACGACTTGGTGGCCTCTACAGGTTTCGCAGTGCTTACACCACGCGGCATCGACTCTTCATACTTCTCATGGTGGGTGCAGTCCGACGTGTTCATAGAGGAGGTGATGGCACGGTCTGCAGGCGTCTCCTACCCAGCCATCAATGCTCTTGAGCTCGGCGAACTCATGGTGCGGGTTCCGTCACTTATGGATCAGCGGGCGATCGCCGACTTCCTCGACACCGAGACCGCCCGCATCGACGCCCTCATCACCAAGAAGCGCCGCCTGATCGCCATTCTTCATGAGCGTTTCGACTCTTACATCCGGTATCGCTTAGCGAGCGTTGAGCCAAGACTCCCCTTGAAACGTCGGTGGTCTGTGATTGATTGCAAGCACCGGACTCCGGACTACCTTCCCGCAGGCTACCCGGTAATCAGTCCAGGCGATGTGACTCCAGGGCGGCTAAACCTCGACCGTGCTCACCGGTTTGTCGGGGAGGCTGACTACCTCGACCTGGCTGACGCAACTCGGCGCCCTAGACGGGGTGACGTCATCTACAGTCGGAATGCTTCAATTGGCATCGCTTCATACGTCGATACGGATCGGCCGTTCTGCATGGGTCAAGACGTCTGTCTCATCACCTCAAGGGAACAGGATCAGCTCTACCTGAGCTACGTACTGAACTCTGTCGGCGTGGACCAGCTCGATGTACAGAAGATCGGTTCGACGTTCAGTCGGGTGAATGTCGCTCAGATCCTCGAGCTCGAGATCCCTGTACCAGAGCCAAGGGTTCAGCGTTGGCTGAGGGACGAGTTCGACGCTTCCAAACAGCGGCATGATGCAACTGTCAGGCTTCTCGATCGTCAAATCAGTCTGCTCCATGAGCACCGGCAGGCGCTGATTACGGCGGCGGTGACGGGGGAGTTGGAGGTGCCGGGGGTGGCGGCGTGACCAAGCTAGACGAGGCCGGCTTCGAGTCGTTCATATGTGACTGGCTGGTCGAGCACGGCGGCTATGACCAGATCAAGCTCGGCTCGGCGGCACCGGCTGACTTCGATCGGACCCGCAATCTGGACTCCGCCGAACTGTTTGGCTTCATCGAGGCGACCCAAGTCGAGGGGTGGAACCGACTGCTCACCCTGTACGGCCGCGACGGGACGAAAGCCCGAAAGGGCTTCGCTGACCGACTCGTCAAGGAGCTGGACACGCGCGGAACGGTCGACGTGCTGCGCCACGGCGTGGTCGACCTCGGGGTCGCGATCAAGCTGGCTTTCTTCCGACCCGCCTCCGGCTTGACGCCGCAGCTCGTCGAGCGCTACGGCAAGAACCGTCTGACGGTGACGCGCCAACAGCCGTACGAGGAAGGCTCGACCAAGACGCTGGATCTTTGCCTGTGGGTGAACGGCATCCCGGTCGCCACCGCGGAGCTGAAGAACTCCCTCACCGGCCAGACCGTCGCCGACGCGATCGAGCAGTACCGCACGAACCGCGACCCGAAGAACCCGCTGCTGCGCCGGGCCGTCGTGCACTTCGCGGTCGACACCGAGCGGGTCGCGATGACGACCCGGCTGGCGGGGAAGGCGACGCGGTTCCTGCCGTTCAACCGAGGCCATCTGCTCGGCGCGGGCAACCCGCCCAATCTCGACGGGCACCGCAGCGCCTACCTGTGGGAGCAAGTGTGGCAGCGCGACGCGTGGCTGGACCTGCTGCACCGGTTCGTGCACGTCGAACCCTCACCGAAGGGCTCGAAGAAGCCGGCGACGGTGATCTTCCCTCGCTTCCACCAGTGGGACGCCGTGCTCGCGCTCACGCAGTCGGCCCGCAGCGACGGCGCGGGCACCGACTACCTGGTGCAGCACTCGGCCGGGTCGGGAAAGTCGAACACGATCGCCTGGCTGTGCCATCGGCTCTCCTCGTTGCACGACGCGGACGATGAGAAGGTCTTCGACAAGGTGGTGGTGATCACCGACCGCCGGGTGCTCGACAAGCAGTTGCAGGACACGATCTATCAGTTCGAGCACGCCCACGGCGTGGTGGTGCGCATCGACCAGGACTCCGCCCAGCTCGCCGAGGCGCTGGAGGGCGAGCAGGCCCGCATTGTGATCACCACGCTGCAGAAGTTCCCGTTCGTCACCGAGAAGATCGACGCCCTCCCGAACCGGACCTACGCGGTGATCGTGGACGAGGCGCACTCCTCCCAGACCGGGGAGTCCGCGACCGCGCTGAAGGCCGTGCTCGGCGCAAAGGCCGCCGAGTCGAACCCCGACGAGCCGGCCGACCCCGCCGAGGACGCGCTGGCCGCCTTGGTGGCCGCGCGGGGCAGGCAGCCGAACCTGTCGTTCTTCGCGTTCACCGCCACCCCGAAGGCGCGGACGTTGGAGCTGTTCGGCCGCTACGACGCGCCCACCGGTCGGCATGTGCCGTTCCATCTGTATGCGATGCGCCAGGCGATCGAGGAGGGATTCATCCACGACGTGCTGGCCAACTACGTCACCTACCAGACATACTGGCAGATCGAGCAGGCCACTCCGGAGGATCCCGAGTACGACCCGGGCAGGGCGCGCGCGGCGATCGCCCGGTTCGTCTCGCTGCACCCGCACCAGTTGGCGCAGAAGGCCGAGGTGATCGTCGAGCACTTCCGCGCCAAGGTCCGCCACCGCATCGGCGGGCAGGCCAAGGCGATGGTCGTGACGGCCTCACGCGAGCACGCCGCCCGCTACAAGCTGGCGTTGGAGAAGCACATCAACGCCAAGGGCTACACCGACATCGGGGTGCTCGTGGCGTTCTCGGGCCGGCTCGACCTGGATGGCGAGGACGTCACCGAGTCGTCGATGAACGGCTTCCCCGAGTCCCGGACCCCCGTCCAGTTCGACGCCGAGGACTGGAACGTCCTGGTCGTGGCGGAGAAGTACCAGACGGGGTTCGACCAGCCGAAGCTGTACGCGATGTACGTCGACAAACCGCTCACCGGGCTGGCCGCGGTGCAGACCCTCTCGCGGTTGAACCGCACCCACGACCGCGACGGTGTGCGCAAAGAGGGCACGTTCGTGCTGGACTTCCGCAACGACGCCGAAGACGTCCGCGCCGCGTTCGAGCCGTGGTACGGCCAGACGGTCGCCCCGCCGACGGACCCGAACCTGCTGTATGACACCCGCCACGCGATCGACGAGTTCGGTGTGCTCTGGCTCGAAGAGGTCGAGCGCACCGTCGCGCTGCTCACCGCCAAGGGTGCCTTCGGTCAGGCCACCGTCCCTCACGACCGGGTGCACGCCGCGCTGACTCCGGCCATCGACCGTTTCCACGCCTTGGAGGACGACGAGCGGGAAGGCTTCCGCGACGCGTTGCAGCGGTTCATCCGCACCTACGCGTTCCTGTCGCAGGTCGTGGCGTTCACCGACACCAAGCTCGAGCGCGACTACCTGT
>JBPCMH010000428.1:0-2813 GCA_051002495.1 Acidimicrobiales bacterium | reverse complement strand
TCCGAGATCGTCGATGGCGTCGAGGGTCGCCATGACCGCGTGGTCTTGACCCGCCGTGGCCGACCGGCGGCGGTGCTCATCTCTCCAGATGAGCTCGAGTCGCTCGAGGAGACCCTGGAACTCCTGTCGGATCCCGCGGCGATGCGCCAGATCCGCAAGGCGGAGTCCGCGATCGAGCGTGGTGACGTCGTGACCGCCGATGAGCTGCGCAGCAAATACCTGAGGAGTTGATGGCCTGGACGCTGGTCGTGGCGGCGCCGGCAGAACGGTCACTCGCCAGGCTGACCGAAGGCGTCGCCGCAGCGATCGTCGAGTTCCTGCTCGGACCACTGACCGAGGCGCCGACTGTCGTGGGCAAGCCTCTGCAGCACGAGCTCTCGGGATACTGGTCGGCTCGTCGCGGGTCCTACCGAGTCGTCTACCGACTCGACCACGATCAACACAGGATCGTCGTGGTGTGGATCGATCATCGAAGCGACGTCTACCGCCGTCAGTAGCGTCGGACGCCCGGGCAGTCGGGCGATCCAGCCCCGACAAGGCCGACGCAGCATCCTGTCGCTAGTAGGTAAGCTCGTCCGCCCGGCAGTCCCGGAAATCGGGGTCGGGAACCGGATCGCAACCAGTAGTTGCTTGGGTAGCCAGGGTCAGAGCGTCCGAATCGCCAGGGGAACGTCGAGCACCTTCGCGCTGGGCCAACGGCGATCGGTGGTGACCAGGTGGTCCGCTTGACCTTCGCAGGCGGTTGCGATGACGAGGGCATCAGGGAGCCGCAGTGTTCGGTGTCGAGCCCGCAGGCGTGCGGCGGCCGTGGCGATGCCGACGTCCAGGTCAACCATCTCGATGGGCAGGCGCCGACGGAGATCGTGGACGAGCTCGACGGAGTCGTCACCTCGTCGAGCCGGCCCGACGAGGCACTCGGCGAGCGCGGAGGTCGCCATCGCGAGCCGGTCGGCTCGGTCGAGGGCCTCGGCTACAACCGCGCCGGCGGCAACGTGGTGGGCGTCGTGGGAGTCGAGGAACCCGATGAGCACGCCGGCGTCGAGGTGAATTAGCGCCACTCGTCGCGAAGTTCGCCGAGTTCGCCTGCGTCGTAGACCCCCCTGAGTGCTCCGGCGAACTCATCGAGGATGTCGGTTTCGCGCTCGAGAACGACTCGTCCGGGGCCCTCAGCGCGGGCAACGATTCGCTCGCCGGCTTCCAGGCCGGCGGCACGAAGTGCGTCGGCGGGGATCGTGATCTGGTGCTTGGCACTGATTCGAGAGGTCCCCCTTCGGCGATTCTTTACTCCTGCCATGTGAGTAAAGGTATAGGTCCTCGACAATCCTCGCAATGACCCGCCGGACTGCCACCAAACGCCGGTTCAGGAGTTCTGACGTCAGACCTGAGCGGTGACGATGTGGGCTGGGGCGTCGAAGACCATCTCGCCGTCGACCGTCACGTACGCGCTCAGCGCGTCCTCGGCTTCGGCCAAGATCAGCTCGATCAGGTCGTCGCCTAGCAACACACCCATGACCGGCAGCCAGCCCCGCAGGTCGGCCTCGACCATCGAGCGGATGCTGGGGAACCGCGCCGTGCCGTGATGGGTGTCGATCGACACCACCGCCGCCCCGGCCTGCTCGAACAAGCCCCGCAGCTCGTCGGTGTCGCCAAGCACGAATGGCGCCCGCAGCGCGTCGGCGGCGGCCGGCCCGGCTCGCCGGTTCAACAGCTCCACGGAGATCGGATAGGCCTCCGAGCGTTGGAGCGACTCCCAAACCGCGACAACGACCCGGGCATTGGGCTTCGCACAGCGGAGCATCTCACCAATCGCCCGCACTCGGTCGGGAAAGAACATCAGGCCGAACTGGCTCACGACGGCATCGAACTCGTCGTCGTCGAAGGGAAGCTGGCCCGCATCGCCCTCGGTCCACCTCACTTCAGGCTCGATGCTCTCGGCCACGGCAAGCATTCCGGGACCGAGATCGAGTCCAGTTACCGACCCGGCGGGCCCGACTCGGCCGAGAGCCTCACGGGCGACGATGCCGGTGCCGCACGCCACATCGAGGATCCGGTCGCCAGGAGAAACGCCCGCGGCGTCGAGAACAGGGGCAGCCCACTGTCGGAACAACGCGTTGACGTGAAGATGCTCATAGGCCCAAGCCGCCTCGACGGCTGAGGCCGGCTCGTCCGACATGGCTCCTCCCCTTGCCCGGCCAACCGTACCGCCCGACGGCTCCTACCTCTCGGTGGCAGACGTGGAGCGTCCCGTGGCGGCGGGTCAACATGCGACCGAGGATCGAGCCCAGCGGGCCTGGAACGGGCATTATCGGGGCGTGGAGATCGCCATAACCGGGTTCAACCCGCCGGGCCGCGCGTTCTGCCGGCCGGACGGCTCCGAGATGGCCATTGTTCACGTCGGAGTTCAGATGCGACGAGACCCCTCGCAGTTGGCGCCGGCTGATGTGGCCTAACCGCACTGGGCAGTCGACGTCGATACCCACGAAAACGACGGCAAGCTCGACTTCCGCGGTCCAGCGGTGCAAGGCACCCGCGGCGACCGCTTCATCTACCTCACGTGGGGAGACGTTGGCCTGGGCTACGGAGCGGCTACTCGGCCCGTGTTTGCTGCTCGACACTCGAGAGGAACTGACGCAAGTGGTCCGCGACCGTTCGCTTGGCGAGGCCGAGCGGAAAGAACGGAGCGAGAAGCCAGCCCCTGCCACGCAGGTGGCGGACCGCGACGATCTCCACCAGCGTGTGACCGTCTGCGTCACTGGCGCGGAGTTCCCACGTGCTGCCCGGCTCGAACAGGTTCGAGTCGACCACGGTTCCTG
>JBPCMH010000427.1:0-12407 GCA_051002495.1 Acidimicrobiales bacterium | reverse complement strand
CTCTTCTACCGCGATCTCGGCACCGCGGCGATGGACCTCGACCCTTCCGGTTGGGTGCTTGCCGTTGACGCAGAAGTCCGAGGGTTCCAGATGCCCGGAACCGGCATCCCCGACTTCAACGCCCATGCCTCGGCGATCGCCAAGGCCGGCATCTACGACTTCTTGGTCCACCACGAGCAGATCCTGGTGCCGGTTGTGGTTCGCCATTGGGGCTTCGAATCCCTCGAGGGTTTGACCCCAGAGGCCGAGGAGGCGAGGCTCCGCGTTCTCAAGTACATCGACCGGGTCGGCAGGGCCGCTCGTCGGATGCGCGATCGGGCGGCGGAGAAGGCTGCGCCAGACGTCGCGGCATCCGTCGCCGTCTGAGCTCGTCGCTACGCCACGGATGAGGCGGACCCGCGTTTGTTTCGCTCACGTCCCGCGGGCTCTTGCCGTGCCGTTGGCGGTTGCGTTGGCGGTTGCGTTGGTGCTCGTGACCGTGCCTGCTGTCGCGGTGGCCCAGACGACGTCAACCACCTCGACTACGAAGCCGCCGGGGTCGTCGACATCGACCACCCGTCCGACGACATTGACCTCAACAACGTCGACCGTGCCCGCGCCGGAGCCGGAGGACGATGCGCCACCAGAGGACCCGCCCGACGACGAGGTGCTGATCGCTCCATCCGACGCCCCGCAGAAGTCGGACGTGCCGCCGCCGGTACTGCAAAAGACGGTGGCTCGCTCGATCGATCACCTGAACCTGCTGCTCCAGCAGTCGATGACCGCGGCCGCGGCGTCGGCCGCAAACGCGGTCAGGCTCGAAGCCGAGATTCGGCTGATCGGCGAGCGCCTCGACTCGCTGGCGACCGACAAGTCGACGGCCATCCGCGACCTGGTAGAAGTGCGGTCTCGAATGCGCGACCGGGCCGTGGCCGCCTACATGGGGTCGCCGGTGTCGGATCTCAATACCTTGGTCGCGTCGCGAGATCCACAGGAGTTCGTGCGTCGAGCCGCGATGGTTCGGTCTGTCGCTTCGTCGGACCGACAGCGCCGTGAAGATCTCGACGAAGCCAAACGGCTGGTGACCCGGCAGGCCGACCGCCTCGTGTCGCTGCTGGCCGGTAAGGAGTCGGCCGCGGCCGTCGCTCGCGCGCTGGCCGACGGTTACGCGACCGGGTTGGCCCTCGCTGAGGTCTCGCTCGTTGGCACCGAGGTGGGAGGCAGCATCTTGGCCTCCGGCTTCGTGTTTCCAGTGGCCGGCCCGCGGACCTTCTCCGACACATGGGGCGCACCGCGTATGCCTGGGACCGTCTTCGAGCACAAGCATCAGGGCACCGATATCTTCGCCGAGAGCGGCACCACACTCGTTGCCTGTGAGCGAGGAGTGGTCGTGCGCATCGGGTCTGACGTGCTCGGCGGCACCAAGTTGTGGCTGGTCGGGGCCAGCGGCACCCGCTACTACTACGCCCACCTCAGTGGGTTCGTCGATGGACTGTTCGACGGGATGGCCGTCGAAGCTGGCCAAGTGGTTGGCTATGTCGGCAACTCGGGCAACGCCCGCACCACACCACCCCACCTCCATTTCCAGGTGCACCCGGGCGGCGGGGCCCCGATCAACCCGTATCCGATGCTGCGCATCGTCGACGACGCGGTGCGAGACCTGACCGAGCCGCCTGGCCGCTGAGCGACCGGGCACGGACGACGATCTTGGGTGGAGCGGTCGTTTACTGGGCGACGGCCTGCACCTCAAGCTCGATGGCGATCTTCTTGCTCACGAGCACGCCGCCTGTTTCGAGTGATGCCCCAAGCCTCGCGGTCGATTTCGCCTCGAGCCGAGAACGCCAGCCGGCTCCCGCCCTTGTCGGGGGAGGTGCTGCTGTGCAGGTTCGAAATATGTTGCGTATGCAACTATTCCGATTGCGACGATATTTGTTCGGTGTCTGGCTTGGCGCGCGTGGCGACGATGCCGCTATCACGGCCCCATGCCGTCAATCGGAGATCGCTGGTGGCAGTGCCCGGTTGGCGGTGGCGAGCTGGTCCGGACACCTGATGGCCGCGCCTGGGCGTGCTCCGACGGCCACGTGTTCGACATGGCCAAGGAGGGCTACATCAATCTCCTCGTGAGCCACCAGCGGCGCAGCCATTCGCCGGGGGACAGCCAGGAGATGGTGAGGCGTCGTCGGTCGTTCCTCGACCAGGGTCACTATCAGCGCCTGTCAACGGCCGTCAGTGATGCCATGGAGGCGCTGCTGCCCAGCCGACCTGGTTCCGACCCGATCCGGCTCCTCGATGTCGGGTGCGGCGAGGGCTATTACTCGGCCGACTGGTCGAGCCGGTTCGGTGCGCGGGTGGCGGGCGTCGACATCGCCAAGCCGGCGGTGCGGGCCGCGTCGAAGCGGCACGGCGAGCCTGGATTGCGGGAGTACGCGGTCGCCTCCGCGTTCGACCTCCCGCTGCCGGATGGATGGGCGCACGGCCTGGCCAGCGTCTTCTCGCCCATCGACACGCCGTCGTTCGATCGGGTCCTCGGCCCCGGTGGCGTGCTCGTGACGGCCACCCCGGGTCCACGCCAACTATGGCAGTTGAAGGCGAACCTGTTTGCCGAGCCCGAGGAGCACCCGCTCGAACCTCCGCTTCCGGATCCCGATTGGACGGTTCGTCTTCAGTACGAGATCGAAGTTGAGGGACCAGGTGCCGCCGGCGATCTCTTGGGCATGACCCCGTACGTCTGGTACGTGAGTCCCGAGATCAGCGGCGCCGTCGAGGCGATGACGTCGCTCACCACCGAAGCCGACTTCATCGTGGCCGGCTACCTGCGGGGCTGACCGCCAGTTCGCCAGAACCTCGGAGACAACGCGAGGCGCAACATCGTGACCGCTTCCTCAGGCTCAGGGCCATCTTCTCGCTCGGCGGTCCGAAGCGCGTACGACAGCGCCATCGCGGCCGCGGCGCGGTCGCCAGCGGCCAACTCGACGAGTTGCGGGACCGCCAGATCGGCCCGCAGATTCTGACGGACGAAGGCGAACGCCAAACGCTCGATGGCGTGGCTCAACTCAGCCAGGGCCTCCATGTCGTTGCCGTCAGCGCCACTCACGGGCCCGGTCGGCGGGTGTCGGTTGCACTCGATCCGGCCTGCATGGCGGCGAGCCTACGCGCCTATGGTGACCGGCCATGACCGAGCCGGACGATGCCCCCGACGCCGCGGTGACCTACACCGGAGCCGTCGCGCCGGCCCGTCGTCGCACCGTCGATGCGGCCGGGATCGCGCTCCAGGTCTACGAGTGGGGCGACGCCGACGACCCTCCCCTTCTGCTCGCCCATGGAGGCTTCGACTTCGCCCGCACCTTCGACGTATTCGCCCCGCTGCTGGCTGCTGGTGGATGGCGTGTCGTGTCGTGGGACCACCGAGGCCATGGCGAGAGCAGTCACGCCGCGATGTACTCCTGGGACGCCGACATGCGCGATGCCCTCGCCGTGCTCGACAGCGTGACCCGCGAGCCGGTTCCGGTCGTCGGCCACTCAAAGGGCGGCGCGTTGATGCTGCAGCTCATCGAGGCCCAACCCCATCGCTTCTCCTGCCTGGTGAATATCGACGGGCTCCCGTCGCCGCGACCGCATCCCGACATCGCCAGCCATGAGCGCACCAAGTTGCTCGCCTCAGACCTGGCCAACTGGCTCGACTATCGCCGCGGTGCCGCCGGTCTTGAGCGAAAGCCCGGCACCATCGACGACCTCGCCACCCGTCGCGGCCGAATGAACCCTCGGCTGTCGCACGAGTGGTTGCGCTATCTCGTCTCCGTCGGTGCTCGACACGATGCCGACGGCTGGCGGTGGACGATCGACCCCGCGCTCCGCATGGGTGGGTTCGGTCCTTGGCGCAACATCTGGTCGATCGAACGGCTTCCTGGGTTCCCCGTGCCGCTGCTCGGATTCCTCGGTCTCGAGCAGGAACAGATGGGATGGGGTACCGAGCCCGATGAGTTGCGTCCGTATATGCCGCGCGGCGCCCATCTCGAGGTGGTCGCCGACACCGGCCACTTTGTGCACATCGAACGTCCAACCGAAGTTGCCGAGTTGTGCCTGTCATTCTTAGGCGGGCAGTGATGACGTCGACGACGCTGGTCCACGGACGCGTCACCTTGGCCCTCCATCAGTTGTCCGATGGCGAAGGGCGACCGCTGCTCCTCCTGCACGGTCTCGGCGAGCGAACGCCTGACGCGTTGGCGCCTCATTTCTCGAGCTGGGCCGGGCCGGTATTCGGCCTCGACTTCACCGGGCACGGCCAATCGACGGTGCCGTCCGGCGGTGGGTATAGCTGCGAGCTCTTAATGGCCGACGCCGACGCCGCGCTGGCCTATCTGGGTGAGGTGACCGTGGTCGGCCGAGGGCTGGGGGCCTACGTCGCGTTGCTGCTGGCTGGCGCCCGCCCCGATCTCGTGCGCGGCGCGATCCTGCTCGACGGCCCAGGCATGGCCGGCGGAGGAGAACGGCCCGGCTCCCCGAGGGTGTCGTTCGTCGATCCGGACGCAGTCGCTCCCCCCGATCCGTTCGCGCTGGCTGATCTCACCGCGGACGTTCGGCCGCCTGACTATTCCGGCACGTTCGCCCGTCAGGCGGTCCAGCTCTCGGGCCTGGCCGAGCCAATCACGGTCTGCGGGATCGGTCGCCAGCCGTGGGTCGATGGCATCATCGGCGAGCCGGGGGTGGCGATCGCCGACCTGGCCGATGCGCTTGCTGCCTACGCTGCGGTCTGACCCTCAGTGGTTCTGAAGGGTCGCGTCATCGCGTAGGTCGGCGAAGAGACCTTCGGCCTCAGGCCGAACGAACACCACCGCCTCCGGCCCGACGAAGCCGATGCTCGATGGCACCGTCACCGTCCGGATCGTGCCGGGGTCGATGGCGAGCGCTAAGCGGGTCAGCCGGTAGACGTCGGTCCACGACCCGCCGGTGAGCCGCGTGCGCCTCGCCATCGTGGCGATCAGCCGCAAGGAGGATGCCGGCGAGGCGGCCTCGGCCCTGGCCTTCCGGAGCGCGGCGAGCAGCAGGAGTGCCTGGTGCTCGGTGCGGCGCAGGTCGCCGTCTGGCACCATCCGGTTACGGGAGAAGGCCAGCGCCTGCACCCCGTTCATGTGGCGAGAGCCCGCCTCGAACACGGCACCGGAGAGCCGATCGTTCATGGCCAACGGGACGTCGACGTCGACGCCGCCCATGTCGTCGACCAGCCCAATGAACCCAGCGAAGTCGGTCGACACCACGTAGGAGATGTTGACGCCAACGAGTTGGCCAACCGTCCGGGCCGTGAGGTCGTCCCGGCCGAGCAGGTAGGCCAGCGTGATCTTTTTCGTGCCGAAACCGGGCATGGGCACCCACAGATCGCGGGGCAAGTTGAGCATGGTCGCTACCCCAGTTTCGGGGTTCACCCCGACCAGGTGCAGCGCATCACCCCGCTCACCTTCGAAGCCGGCGCGGGCGTCGGTGCCGATGAACAAGATGAACACAGCACCGCTCGGACGGCTTTCGAATCCTCCGTCGCGGGTCGCATGGATGGTGAAGGTTGGCTCGTCTGGAGCTGACGGGCTGGCTGCTGGCGACGTCGTGGCGAGCATCAGCAGCATGACGAGCAACAACCCGACCCGGCGGTGCGTTCGGATCAGGCGACCGGTCGGGGTCACGGTGTGGAGTCCTCCGTGGCGTGCAACCGCCAGCCGTCGATGCGCCATGAGCCGTCGGGTTGGGGCACGAAGACCACGTCGCCTTGGCGCACAATCGTCACGCGATGGCCCTTCGCGGTGGCGCGCAGCCGCAGGTCGACGGTGGCCACGACCACGGCCGGCACTTCATCGGGGCCAGCGACCGAGCTGAGGGAGGCAGTGGCATGCTCGATGGCGACGGCGGACTGGGGGATCCCGACCAGCAGGATCGTGGGCCGCTCCCCGCCGAACGCCGCGGGGTACGCGCTCGTGGTGAACAGCGAGTCGACGCTAGGACCGGTATCTCCGCCCGCGCGGAGCGGCTCGACGATGCCGAAGGTCGCCCACGCGTCGAGTTGGGTGACGACCGCGGCGACAGTCTCGGGTGTCGGCGGTGCGGTGCCGTGCGGCTCGAGCCCGCTCACCGCGAAGCGCACGGGCTGGGGAGCGATGGTTGTCGTCGTCGCCGGCTTCCGGAGCCCTCCACCAGAGCTCCGGAGCACGATGCCACCGCCGATGAGCATCAACACGACCACGGCGACGACCGCGGCGACGGGCGGGCGCGTTGGGCGGCGGCGGGAGAGCGGGGGGTCGGGTGGCAGTGGCATGAGCGGAACAGAGCGTGGCACACCGGCTTGCCGAGTTTCACGGTGTGCCGCCCGCCTACCTCGCCAAGCAGCTCCAGTTGCTGTCGACCGCTGGCGACATTGAGTCGGTCAAGGGCCGCATCCCGGCGGTGGCGACGCCTGGATCGACGAGGAGCACCCGACCGATCCTGGCCCGGCACTGGGATCGGCGCTGGTCGCCGAAGGACGCTCGCAACGAGTCAGCAATCAGAAGCTCAAGACGGTGACCGACTGGCGGCCGGCCCATCCGACCTTCACCGAGGGGTTCAGCGATACGGTCACCCACATGGCACAAGAAGACTCGAATCTCCGCCGCGGGATCGGACGGCGCCTGGCCCTCGGGCTGTTGGCCCTCAACGCCGCCCAGATCGGATTGTGGGCTGCGTTGGCCCCGGCCAACTGGTTCAGAACCTTCCCCGGCTTCGGACAAGCTTGGGCCGCGGTTGATGGGCCGTTCAACGAACACCTCACCCGCGACGTTGGCAACTTGTTCCTCGCACTGACCGTTGTCACCGTGATCGCCGCGTTCCGTCCCGAGCGACTGATGGTGCGCACGGCCGCCGCCGCGTGGCTGGTGATGTCGGTGCCGCACTTCGCCTATCACGCATCCCACACCGACCTGCTCCCCACCAGTTCCGCGGTGATGTCGTTGGCAGGGCTGGCGCTCGGCGTAGGCGTGCCCCTTTGGCTGCTCATCAGCCCCGAACCGAAGTCTGCGGCGGCGACAGCCACGCCGACCGCCGAGGCTGGCTCTTCCAACGCCTGACGTTCTTCTTGGGGGAGTGCTAAGTATTTCGAGCAACCTCTTGACAGGGTGAGCGCTGCTTGGCATACTGAGCACAGGCGATGACACAGTACGCAGTAGTCGTCGTTCCATCCCCCCAAATCAGGAGCAACCCCATGGCCGATACCGCCACCGACTTCACCACCGAACTCCAGACCCGCATCCTCGAGGCCGTTCGCATCGGCCAGGACGCCATCGTTGACGGTGTCCGCACCGCCGCCGGCGTCCTCGGCGACGTGCTGCCCGAGATGCCAGCCATCCCCTTCACCGATGGCCTGCCCACCCCCAACCAGGCCGTCGATGCCACGTTCAACATCGTGCAGATGGCCGTCGCTCAGCAGAAGGTCTTCGCCGACCGCCTGATCGAGGCGGCCGCCCCGTTGCTTCCCAGCGCCAAGGCCTGAGCCGAAGCACCGAAATGGAAGAACGTTGGAGGTCCCAAGTTGAGGCCCTCGGCACGTTCATTCGCAGTCAACGCCAGCTCGCGCAGCTCTCGCTGCGCGATCTGGCGCGTCTGACCAACGTTTCCAACCCGTATCTCAGCCAGATCGAACGCGGGCTGCACGAGCCATCAATCAGGGTGCTCAAGTCGATCGCCGACGCGCTCGGCGTGTCGGCTGAGACCTTGCTCGAACAAGCCGGACTGCTTGACGACGCCGCCGTCGCGGATGGCGGACCGTCTGCGACAGAGCAGGCCATCAAAGCCGAAACTCGTCTCACCGACGCGCAGAAGCAGGCCCTGTTGGCTGTGTACCGCGGGTTCGTTCCTCAGGACTGATCAGCCCGCTGGCAGTAGGTTGCTCGCCCGTGACCTACTCAGCCGCCGAGCGCCTCGACATCGTTGACCTTCTCCACGGGAATCCCGTGGCGGATCCGTACCGGTGGCTCGAGGACGCCGACAGCGCCGACACCGAGGCGTGGAGCACGGCCCAGGACCAGCTGGTGCGTTTCCACCTTGACGGTTTGGCCGGTCGCGACCACCTCGCCAACCGCCTCCGGGAGCTGATGCCTGGGTTCACCAGCGCGCCCCACGCCGTCGGCGACCGCGAGTTGTTCAGCCAGCGCACCCCGGATCAGGAGCACGCCGTCGTCATGGTGCGCGATGCCCACGGGGAGGCCCGCACCCTGCTCGATCCGGCTGCGATAGACCCGTCGCTCACCACAACGCTCGACGGCTACGCGCCCTCAAAGGATGGGAAGCGGGTGGCCTATCTGTTGTCAGAGGGAGGACGGGAATCTGCCACGTTGCGGGTGATCGAGGTCGACACCGGCGAGATCGTGGATGGGCCGATCAGCCTCGGACGCGGCGGAACCGTGGGCTGGGTGAAGGGTGGCTCGGAACTGGCCTATGTCCGCTGTGATCCGGACGCACCGGCGGGGGAGGAGCAGTTTCACCGGCGGGTCTACCTCCACCGAGTCGGTGAGGCAGAGGACAAGGCCGAGCTCATCTTCGGCGAAGGTCGCGACAAGACCGCGTATTACAGCGTGTCGACCTCGAGAGACGGGCGATGGCTGATGGTGAGCGTCGCGCTCGGCACTGCTCCCCGAAACGACCTGTACCTGTGCGATCTAGAAGCAGGCCGGTCTTTCGTCACCGTGCAGGAGGGCGTTGATGCCTCCACCCATGGCGGTGTGCACCGCGACGGAAAGCTCTATCTGTTCACCGATCTCGACGCGCCGCGCAATCGGTTGGTGGTCACCGACCCGGCGACACCGACGGCCGAGCATTGGCAAGATCTCTTGCCTCAAACCGACGATGTGCTGACCGGCTACGTGCTGTTGGACGACTCCGTCCTCGCCATGCGATCGAAGGACGTCGTCAGCGTGTTGAGCGTTCACGACAAGGCGACAGGTGCTTGGCAGCGCGACGTTGGCCTGCCCGGCTTGGGTGTGGCCTCGCTGTCCTCTCGCCCAGACGGCGGTACCGACGCCTGGGTCACCTACACCGACTTCGTCACCCCTGCCCACGTGTTGCACTACCCGGGAGGCGACGCAGACGGGCTCGAGTTGTGGGCGGAGGCGCCGGGCGCGGTCCGCGTTGAAGGCGTCGAAGCCCGCCAAGTGTTCTTCACCTCGGCCGATGGAACTCGGGTGCCGATGTTCGTGATCGCGCCGGCCGGTATCGACCTTGATAGCGAGCGGCCAACGGTGCTGTATGGCTACGGCGGCTTCAACGTCGCGATGACACCGGGTTTCTCGTCGTCGATCGCGGCCTGGACCGAGGCGGGCGGCGTCTATGCGATCGCCAATCTCCGAGGTGGGAGTGAGTACGGCGAGGAGTGGCACCGGGCCGGCATGCGGGCCAACAAACAGAACGTCTTCGACGACTTCATCGGCGCGGCTGAGTGGTTGATCCAGGAGGGCTACACCTCCCCCGAGTTCTTGGCCATCTCTGGTGGGAGCAACGGCGGGCTGCTGGTCGGCGCCGCGCTCACGCAACGCCCCGACCTGTACCGGGCCGTGGTGTGCAGTGCCCCGCTGCTCGACATGGTGAGGTACGAGTTGACCGGACTCGGGCGGACCTGGAACGACGAGTACGGCAGGGCCGACGACCCGGAGGAACTTGGTTGGTTGCTCGGCTACTCGCCGTATCACCGGGTGACCGAGAAGACCGCGTACCCGGCGGTGCTGTTCACCGTGTTCGACGGTGACACCAGGGTCGATCCGTTCCATGCCAGAAAGCTGTGCGCCGCTCTCCAGCATGCGACGTCGGCGCCGTCAGCGGAGCGGCCCGTGCTCATTCGTCGTGAGAAGAATGTGGGTCACGGGGCGCGGGCGGTCAGCCGCACAATCGCCCTGCAGGTCGACACCCTGAGCTTCATGGCATCGCATACCGGGCTTTCCTTCGACTGATCCGGCTGGGTGCTCCCTCAGCCCAGGATGGATGAGCGGGTTTGGTCATCGGCCGGGAAGAACGACTCAATGGCCAGCCCGTCGAGGGTCACGTCATTGGGCGCGCCAAACACGGAGATGGTGCTGAACCACGACTGCACGCCGGAGGCCGTCCGCAACTGCAGGGGGAGTAGCACGGCAGGCTGATCCAACGGCGTTGGGTTGGCGACAACGCCTGCCGCGCTCAGGTGGCGCCCGACCTCCTCCAGCAGGTTGGCTAGCCCGAGTTTCCTGGGTAGCTGATGCGTGAGTGGTGTTGTCGCAGGTCAGCGGGCGGGTTGGCGGGAGGGCCGCGTATTACCCAGGTTCAGCGGGTGGGGGCGTAGGCGTCGAGGCCGAAGAGGTGGTGGAGTCGGCGTTGGGTCGTGGTCGTGTCGGTGAGCATGTGGCGGGCGCGGGGCCGTCCGGTGTCGCCTTGGTAGAGCAGGACGGTCTCTTGGATGCCGGCGAGGGCGGCGAGTAGTTCGCGGACGCTCATGGGCATGCCGGCGCGGGCTGCTTGACGTCGCATGAGGTGGGCGACGGCGAGGGCGGCAACGCAGTAGAAGGTGTGGACGCGGATCTTGGGGTCGGTCCAGTGGAACATGGGGCTGAACGACACGACGTGGGTGTCTTTCATTTGCCGGAACCCGGCTTCGACGTCGGCTTGGCTGCGGTAGGCAGCGATGACGTCGGCGATGGGCCAGTCGTCGTGGTCGGTGAACAGGATGCGCTTGCCGAAGATCTCGGTCTCGAGACGGCGCCGGGCGTCAGCGTCGATAGTCCAGTCGAGGCGGAGCTCGGCGGGGCGTTGCCCGGTGAGTGACCAGGTGATGACGCGGTCAAGCCAGCGGGCTCGGACGATCTCGGCGATGTCGGCTTCGACGGCGGCGCGGGCACGTCGGGTCTTGCCGCGGGCGAGACGCTCCGCGAGCTCGGCGAGTCGTCGGCTGGCTTTGGCGAGCGTCTGAGCGAACCCGCGTGTCTGGGCGTCATGGAATGTCGTCGAGTGGGTGACGATCACGCGGCGTTCGGCGCCGAGCGCATCGGTGCGCGCTTCGAACGCGGTGATGCCGGGGAAACGTTCTTCGTCGATGACGTCGTAGCGGCGTGGGCTCACGGCGAGCAGGTCAGGGTGGTTCGACGGGACGAGGGACCCGACAAAGTGCAGTCCGGCTGCTTCGATGATCTCTTGGTTGGCGGCGGAGTCCATGCCGGCGTCATAAACGACGGTGAGCCCGTCGCCAGCGCCGGCCAGCGCACCGAACCGGGCGGCGAGCTCGCCGACGACAGTGGCGAACTGGGTGACGTCGGGTCGGTTGCCGGCATAGGTGTGGCTGCAGATGGGCACGCCGCCATCCGCGGTCACGACCAGGCCCAACCCGACGAGGCGCAGATCAACGCGGCCCTGCTTGGCGTGGCCGCGCTGGGCGATGGTGTTGCGCTCATTCGCGGAGTCGACGAACGTCGCGAAGTTGGTCATGTCCAACACCAACCCGGTCAGATCGAGATCGAACACCTCGACCATGGCGGCGGCCAGGCGGCGTTCGCACTCGACGAGCTGGTCGGCCGACAACGCGTCCATGGCGTCCCAGAAGCGGCGGTGGTCCAACGCCGCCGCCGGAACGTGCACCCACCGGGATCCGGCGGTCGTCGCCCACCAATCGGCGAACGCCAGCTTCGAGCACGGCGCTACCACCCGGTTCGCGACCGCCAACGCGATGTAGGTCCCGACCGACGCCGCGGCGTCGCCGCGGCGCGGGCCAACCACGTCGTCGACGATGCCGGCGAGGTCGAGCCGCTCGAGCACCGACCACACCGCGGCCAGGTCACCGAAGGACCGGTGCCGAGTCCGGGTCGGCTCGCCCGCGCTCGCGCCTTCCAAGCGGGCCATGACCTCGTCCGCTGAGCCGAGGTATTGCTGGGACACGATCCTCGGCTTGCCGCCCACCCGAGCCGACTCCACCAGGTAGTAGTAGGTCTTGTTGCCCTGCCTCTTCCCCACGATCGATGCCATGTATAGGTAATACAACATCGCGCTAACAATCGCGAGCACCTCGGCGACACAAACGCGCTGGTCAGAGACCTATTTCCAAGAAATCTCGAACGGACCTCATAGGGGCCTCAATCCGACAGCCCGGAAACTCGGGCTAGGAAGCGCAATTTCTGTGTACGCATATCTCCGGTCGCGCCGGCCAGCAGACCGGGAGGACGAACCGGAGTCTCGCCCGCGATGAGAGTCCGAATTGCCCGCGGACGAGAGGGAGTTGGCGACTTGGCAGACGAGCCTGCGAGCCGCCCCGGTCTGGCTCGACCCGGTGCGGTGGCAGCGGGGGCGAGTCGCAGCGGTTACCGCCCGCCGAAAACCTGGCCATGGGATCCGACAGGGGAATAAGGGAGGGGGGAGGGAGGAGGGGGGAGGGGGGGGGGAGGGAGGGGGAGGGGGAGGGGGGGGAG
>JBPCMH010000426.1:0-3890 GCA_051002495.1 Acidimicrobiales bacterium | reverse complement strand
GCACAAGCACCACCAAGCCCGCGACCGTCCCTGGCGGGGGGGGGTCGAGCGGTTCAGGCGGAACGCCGACGACCGGCTCAGCGGGGGCAGCGACCGGGTCGGGATCGGCGACGGCTCCCGTCGCTGGTGGTGCCGACGCCGCATCCGGAACGGGGGGCTCGGGAACGGCGACCACCAATGCGTCCGGCCAGCGAGTGGCCGCTGAGGGGGAAGTCATCGCCTCCCCGCTCGAGGCAGGCGACCCGACCGGGGCTGGAGCATCCGCCGCGCCGGATGGGAACGAGCGTGCCGCAACACTGGAGGCCTTCGCCGCCGACGGGTCGCCGCTCACCGCCGTCTCAGAAAGCGACAGCAACCTTTGGGTCGGACTGGGCGGCATCGTGCTCGTCGTGGGTGGGCTCCTGGTGCTCGTTCGCCCCCGCAAGCGGACCGAACCCGATGACGATGACGGGGTGGTCGTGTTCTCCGACTCCCCCGACGCCGACGGCGACAACGGCTAACCAGCCAGCCGCGGGGCTTCGGATCAGGGCAGCGACTGGATCCAGGCCCAGGCTCGGTCGACTGCTTCGGCCAGCGCGTCTGGGTCACCCCCGTTGTCGATGACGTGATCAGCGATCGACAACCGATCCTCTCGGGACGCCTGGGCGCCAATGCGACCGCGCGCCTCCTCCTCGGTGTAGCCGCGGTGGGTGATCAATCGAGCGACCTGCGACTCAACCGGGCAGTCGACGACCAGCACGCCGGTCATGCCGTACCGCTCGCGGCCGCCCTCGGCCAGCAGGGGGATGTCGAGCACGACGACGGCGTCGGTCCCGGCGACGGCGGCCATGCGCTCGGCCATGATGCGCCCCACGAGGGGGTGCGTCAGCTTGTTGAGGTCCTGCCGCGCCTCGTCGTCGCTGAACACGATGGCCGCAATCGCTTGCCGGTCAAGTGAGCCATCGTCAGCGACGACGGCTTCGCCAAACCGCTCCACGATTGGCCCGTAGGCCTCGCCGCCCGGCGCCTGAATCTCATGGACGATGGCGTCGGCATCGATCAGGACCGCTCCATGTTGTTCGAGGAGGGCACCGACGGTCGACTTCCCCGATGCGATCCCGCCGGTAAGACCGATCACGAGCATGGCCGGAACGTACCATCGGCCCATCGCAATCCGACAACGACCCCGACCCATCTCCGCAACGGCACCGACGTCTCCGGTGGACCGGCTCAGTTCTTTCGGGCAACTCGTGACGGTTGTGCGGTGGGCCACCGTTGCGCTCGGCCTCGCCCTCGCCGCCCTGGAGCAATCGCCCCGACGACCGATCGTCGCCGGTCTGGTGCTCGTGGTCTACGCCGGCGCTCGAACGGTCTGGCCTCTGCGGTACCGCGTCGACCAGCTCGGGAGCATGGTTGCGGTGGTCATCGAAGTCCTACTGACGTTGGGCGTCGTTGTCGCGACCGGGTATTGGCGCTCGCCGTATGTCTTCTCGGTGACCGCCGCGCTCATGGCGGCCGGTTTCGCTCGGGGCTTCGGGTTCGCCATTCGCACCGCGGTGGCGACATCACTCGCTGTCGCCATCCCGCTCCACCTGCAACAGCCGACCGCTCGGATCGCCGAAAGCTTTCAATGGGCTGGCGAACTGGTCCTCATCGCATTGGTTGCCGGCTACGCCCGCCGGCTATTCGGCGAGGCGCAGGAACGGATCCGCACGTCGCAGCAGGCAAACGACT
This sequence comes from Acidimicrobiales bacterium, assembly GCA_051002495.1. Lineage (GTDB taxonomy): Bacteria > Actinomycetota > Acidimicrobiia > Acidimicrobiales > CADCTF01 > JBPCMH01. The sequence continues at coordinate 2,177 of JBPCMH010000426.1, read as the reverse complement.
TGTTGCTGCAGCTGCACTCAGTCGCCCAGGACTTGCCCACCTCGCTCGATCTATCAGACACGGCTTCTGGTCTCGCCGCCCAGCTCCGGGTGCTGGTGCCCGACGCCGATGCCATCGCGATCCTGCTGCTCGATGAGTCGAGCGACCGGTGGACCGTGACTCACCTCGATGGGGCAAGGCTGCCACCGAGCATGGCGTCGGCCGCCCTCCCACCGTTGCTGACCGAGGCAGTCACCCGCCGCCAGCCAACTTGGTCCGGAGGGCCTGGCCTCACGCCGGGCTCGGCCGAGAGCCTGTTCCTGCCGCTCACGGTTGGCGTTCGTGCCGTGGGCGCGGCCGTCGTCGAGACCACCAAGCCGGCCACCTTGCCGCCGGTCGAGGACATGCCGCTGACGTCGATCCTGGGGTCGGCAGCTCTCGCTCTCGACAATGCTCGCTGGTTCTCAAAGCTGCGCACCGTTGGCGCTGACGAGGAGCGCCAGCGGATCGCCAGGGATCTCCACGACCGGCTCGGGCAATCGTTGACGTACCTGTCCTTCGAACTCGACCGCCTCACGAAGTCTGCTGGGGAGACGCCCGTTGCAACCGAGCTGGCCCGGTTGCGAGATGACGCCAGACGGCTGGTGGCCGAGGTGCGCGACACCCTCTATGACCTCCGTACCGAGGTCTCTGATGAGCGCGACCTCAGCTCCACGTTGCGCGACTTCTTGGCCCGGGTCGAAAACCGTACCTCGATCACCTTCACGCTCAACGACGACAGTACCGACCGTCTCCCGCTTCGTCAGGAGCAGGAAGTGTGGCGGATCGCGCAGGAGGCTGTCACCAACGCCATCCGGCACGCCGGGGCAACCCGGGTTGGCGTCGTGTGGTCGTGCCAGAGCGATTTCGCGGTGCTCGAGGTCACCGACAATGGCATCGGGCTGCCGACCGATCAGACGACAACCGAGTCATTTGGCCTCACCGGGATGCGGGAGCGGGCCGAGGCGATCGGCGCGGCGCTCGACATATCCTCGATCGATGGACAAGGAACGGTCATCTCGTGCCGATTGAAGAGACGATGACTATTCGTCTCCTCCTCGCCGACGACCACACCATGGTGCGTCAGAGCATGCGCCAGGCCATGGAGGCCGAGGGCTTCGACGTCGTTGGCGAGGCTGGCGACGGCGCAGAAGCGGTCGCGCTGGCTGAGAAGCACAACCCCGATGTTGTGCTGATGGATGTCTCGATGCCGATCCTTGATGGAATTGGCGCGACACGGCGGATCAAGTCGTTCGCGCCCGATACCCAGATCGTGATGCTCACAATGCACGCCGATCGCGACATTGTTCAGCAGGCCATTGGTGCGGGCGCCGTGGGCTACCTCACCAAGGACTGCAGCATCGACGAGGTCGCCGAGACCATCCGGCTGGCTGCGGACGGCTCGACCCTGGTGTCTACCGGTTTGGCCGCTGGAATGTTGGCCGAGGCTCGCCGCAGCCCGACGGCCGACAACGAGGCGGACGGGATCATCTCGAAGCGGGAGGAGGAGGTCCTCCAACTCTTCGCGACCGGGGCCTCCCCCAATGAGGTGGCTGAGCAGCTCTTCATCAGCGTCCGAACGGTCAAGAACCATCTTTCCAGCATTTACCAGAAGCTGGATGCTCGGGACCGCACTCAGGCCGTCCTCAAGGGCGTGCGCATGGGCATCATCAGCCTCGACTGAGTGGGAATGGGCCGATCGACCTATCCATTGACCCCGGAACTGATCCGATACCAACAGAGAAGGCTGGGGTGGAAGAAGGAGATCCCGTGAATCCGATCATGTTCATTCAATATGTCATTAGCCCGTGGTTGCAGGCTCGCCTAGGACTGAAGGACGACCGAGGTGCGAGCCTCGTGGAGTATGCACTCCTGGTCGCCCTGATTGCTGTGGTGTGCATCGTCGCCATCCAGTTCCTTGGTTCGAACGCTTCCGACAAGCTCAGCCGAGCCGGCTCAGCTGTCGGCAGCTGAACGAACCCACAAACGAACGAACCGGTCGATGACCGGCGGTGATGAGCAGGGTGCCTCCGTCGTGGAGTACGCCCTGCTCATCGCGTTGTTGGTCCTGGCCGCACTCTTGGCCATGGCGTTCTTCGGGTCATCGCTGTTGAACAGCCTGACCAGGAGCGGCTCGAGCGTCGTGAGCCTCATTCAGC
>JBPCMH010000425.1:0-7746 GCA_051002495.1 Acidimicrobiales bacterium | reverse complement strand
GGAGCCTTCTTGGCCGGAGCCTTCTTGGCCGGAGCCTTCTTGGCCGCGGTGGCCCTCACCGTGGTCTCCTTGGCCGAACCCTTACTGGGCGCCTTCTTTGCTGCGGCCTTCTTCGCTGCGCCCGTCTTCTGCTTCGCACCAGCCTTCTTGGCCGCGATCTTCTTCGCACCCGGCCCCGGCGACGCGGCGGCATCGTCCCCGGACGTCGATGAAACCGACGCCGGCTTGACCCGCGGTGGACGGCGGCGCTTCGAACGTCGCCTCGGCTGCTCGGACTCGGAGATCTCGGCCTCGACCGTCTCCTCGGTCGGGTGCCCCGAAACGTGTTCGAATCCCGGGAGAGCCAACTCGATCCCCCGGCGCGGCGCATCCAGCGCCTGGATGACGAACTCGCGCTCCTCGCCCTTCGTGAGGGCCTCTTTGGCGCTCCGAGGCGCGGGCTCGCCCATAGCCGTCAACGGGACATAGCACCGGACACCATCGACATCGATGAACGCGCCGTGGGAGGAGAACTGGTCGACAACGCCCTGCACGGTCGATCCGAGTTTGTGTTCGGCGATGAACTCGATGAACGCCAGCGGCTCGTTCTGGGCCGGACGATCGGAACCGCCGACCTGCGTCTTGGGGCTGTCGCCGTCGCCGCCTCCCCGGTTGCGCCGTCTGCGCTTCTTTGCACCGCTCGCAGCCTTGGGGTCGACGGCGGCCTCGGTCGCTTCATCGATCGCCTTCAGGACGTCCTTGTCCGGCCGCGAGGCACCCTTCTTCTTGCCCCCGGGCGGCGGAGCCTTCGGTTTGGGCATCGGGTTCGACGCTTCCTTCGACCCGACCCTGGCCTTGGTTCGCTTCGCGACCCGGACCGCCTCCCGGCTCTTCGGTCCACGGACGGGGTTGCGCTCAACGAACACCCACCCCACACCCCGCACCGGCATGCCACCGATCAAACGACCCTTGTCAAACAGCCAGTCGTACTCGCCGTGAAACTCCTGGAAGGAGTCATTCGACAGGACGAGCGCGTCGGTGCGATCGGCGATGGCCAGCAAGAACGCGTCGCCGCGTCCGATGGCTCCGGCCGGCGGGTACACCAGCTCATTGTGGGATGCGGCTTCTTCGAACTCCGGTCGCTCTTCATCATCGATGCGGTGTGCAAATGTGGCGTCAACCACAACGATGATCTCGTGACCTGGGCGCTCGGCCTTGAAAGACCGGACCGCCTCGTCGAGTTGACGGAGGCTGGGCGTAGAGCGACCCTCGGTGGCGATGTTGGAGCCGTCGACAACGACTCTTGGTAATGACATTGGCTTGTAGTCAACCATACGGTGTGACCATGTCCGATGACCCCACCCCCCAGGTGACCGAGCTTTTGCAGGTCCTCATCAGGAACCAGTGTGTCAACGACGGGTCGGACGACAGCGGCTTCGAGACCCGCAGCGCTTCGGTCCTGAGCGACGTCCTGGCCGGTCCTGGGGTCGAGATCGAGTCCTACGAGCCCCACCCTGGGCGGGGATCGGTGGTCGCCCGGATCGAGGGCACCGACCCTTCAGCGCCGTCGCTGCTGCTGATGGGACACACCGACGTGGTGCCGGCCAACCCGGATGGCTGGACGCGCGACCCCTACGGCGGCGAACTGGTCGACGGCGAGGTGTGGGGCCGCGGCGCGGTCGACATGCTCAACCTCACCGCGTCAATGGCGGTCGCCACCCGCCGCCTCGCGGACCAAGGTTTCCGGCCGAAGGGCACCCTCATCTTCTTGGGGGTGGCCGATGAGGAGGCGCTCGGCACCCACGGCGCTGAGTGGTTGGTCGACCACGAACGCGACGCGGTGGCAGCCGATTACGTGCTGACCGAGGCCGGAGGCTTTCCGACCGATCTCGGCGGCGGGCCGCGACGCCCGGTCATCGTGGGCGAGAAGGGCACCTTTTGGTGCACCCTGCGCGTGCACGGCACGCCAGGGCATGCGTCGCAGCCCTTCCGCACCGACAATGCCCTCGTCAAGGCGGCCGAGGTCGTGCGCCGGATCGCGGGGTACTCCCCCGCCACCCAAATCCATGACATCTGGCGACGCTTCATCGACGAAAGTGGCATGCCGCCCGAGCTGGCCGACCCGTTCCTCGACGCCGACGCGCTGACCACCTTCTGCGAGCAGTTACCGCTCGGGCTTGCCCGCCAAGCCCACGCCTGCACCCACACCACATTTGCGCCGACCATCGTGCGAGGCGGCACCAAGACCAACGTGATCCCAGACCGCGTTGATCTAGAGATCGACATTCGCACCTTGCCCGGCCAGACCGGTGCGGATGTCCGAGCGATGCTGGACGACCTCCTCGGGGACGATCTCGGACCTGATGTGGAGCTCATCGCTTCTCACGACGATCCGTCCACGTCGTCGCCAATCGACACGCCCTTGTGGCACGCATTGCAACGGATGACCGACCTACTGGCGCCGGGCGAGATCAACGTGCCGTTCCTCACCGTGGGCGCCACCGACGCGAGGTTTTTCCGGCGGGTTGGAGCAACGGCATACGGGTACGGCTTCTTCAGCCAACGGACCAGTTTTGAAGACTACGGACGCATGTTCCACGGCGACGACGAACGGGTCGACCAAGAGTCGCTTCGCCTCTCGACAGAACTGTGGCAGGCCGTCGCCACCGACCTACTGTCCTGACCCATGCCCATCTCCGCAGCCTTCTTCGACTTCGGTGGCGTGATCCTGTCCAGCCCGTTCGAAGCCTTCAACCGCTACGAGCGTGACAACGACGTGCCGACCGACTTCATCCGTGGCGTCAACGCCACCAACCCCAACGACAACGCGTGGGCGAAGTTCGAACGCTCAGAAGTCAGCTTCGACGAGTTCTGCGATCTGTTCGATGCGGAGTGTATGGCGCAAGGCCACGCAGTGCCTGCCCGCGAGGTGATGCCGTTGTTACGGGGCGAGATCCGACCCGAGATGGTCGAGGCGCTCCGGCGGTGCAGCGAGCGACTGGTGACGGCCTGCCTCACCAACAACTGGGTCAGCTTTGACTCCTTTCCGGCGGATGGGCGCGCCGACCGACGTGACGACACCTTGCAACTCTTCGACCATGTCATCGAGTCATCGAAAGTCGGGGTCCGGAAGCCTGACCCGCGCTTCTATGAGCTGTCGTGCGAGACCGCCGGGGTCAGTCCGGAGGAGGTCGTATTCCTCGACGACCTCGGGGTCAACTTGAAGCCAGCCAAGGCGATGGGCATGACCACCATCAAGGTCGTTGACTCAGCCCAAGCCATCGACGAGCTCGAACACGTCGTCGGCTTCAGCCTGCGCTAACGCGTTGCTCAGGTGAGACCCTCGAAGGTCCGGTCGATTAGGTCAGCCTGTTCGAGGTTGTGGAGAGAGGTCGCGCCGGCCGCCGGCGAACCGGACGCTACGCGGGCAACGCCCCGCACAGACGCGCGGCCATCGAGCATCCGCTGCAGCCGGGACTGCACGAAGGTCCACGCGCCCATGTTCTCCGGCTCTTCCTGCAGCCACACCACTTCGGTTGCGGCCGGAAAGCCCCCGATTGCCTGTGTGAGTCGCTCTTCCGGCCACGGGTACAACTGCTCAACCCGCAAGATCACCGCGGGCAATCCCGCTTCGTCTCGCCGATCGATCGCGTCAAAGGCCACCTTGCCGGTCGCCAGCACAACTCGTTGCACCGACCCCGAATCGGGAGCTCCGACATCGTCGAGGACCTCCTGGAACCCGCCCGAGGTGAAGTCGTCGACTGGCGAGCGACTCCATACGGCACGCAGGCCTGACTTCGTCGTGAAGATGACCAGCGGCTTGCGCTCGCTGCGGTGGATCTGTCGGCGCAGCACATGGAAGAGCTGGGCCGCGGTAGTGACATTGACCACTTGCATGTTGCTGCTCGCACACAGCGTTAGGAAGCGCTCGACCCGAGCCGATGAGTGTTCCGGCCCATGGCCCTCATAGCCGTGTGGCAACAACATGACCAGACCCGACGTCTGGTCCCACTTGTCCTCCGCCGAGGAGATGAACTGATCGATCACGACCTGGGCGCCGTTGACGAAGTCACCGAACTGCGCTTCCCAGAGAACGAGCGACTCCTTGTTGGCGACGGAGTAGCCGTACTCAAAGCCGACCGCGGCGTACTCCGACAGTGACGAGTCATAGACGAAGAAGCGCCCCTGCCCTTCCTGCAAGTTGGCCAAGGGGACTACCTCGTCTTCAGTGTCGGTGTCGACCAGCACCGCGTTGCGGTGGCCGAACGTTCCCCTGCCGCTGTCCTGGCCGGCGAGCCGCACGTCGTGTCCCTCGAGGACCAAGGTGCCGTAGGCGAGTGCCTCGCCCAACGACCAGTCGACCTGGCCTTCGTCGTAGAGGGACCGGCGAGTGTCGAAGACCTTCTCCAACTTGGGGTTCAGATTGAAGCCATCGGGAGCACTGGTGACCGCCGCCGCGATTTTGTCCAGGACCGACTTGTCGGCCACCGCAGTATCCGCGCTGGAGAGAAGCTCTTCGGCCGGCGCCGGCGGCAGCGTCTCGACCTTCGGTGCGGCGGTGGAACGCGTCTCTTCAAGCGCAACTTGAAGCCGGTTGTTGAAGTCCTCCATCGCTGCCTCAGCGTCTTCGAGGCTGATGTCGCCCCGCTTGATGAGAGTCTCGGTGTACAGCTTGCGCACCGTCCGCCTGGCGTCGATCCGGGCGTACATCTTGGGCTGGGTCAAGCGGGGATCGTCGCCCTCGTTGTGCCCCATCCGGCGATAGCAAACCATGCGGACCACGATGTCTTTGTGGAACTGCTGCCGGTAGGCGAAGGCCAACCTGGCCACGCGCACACACGCTTCGGGGTCGTCACTGTTCACGTGCAGGATCGGGGCCTGCACCATCTTCGCCACGTCGGTGGCATAGACCGACGAACGCGCCTCGTCTGGGTTGGTGGTGAAGCCGACCTGGTTGTCGATCACGAGGTGGACGGTGCCGCCCGTGCGGTAGCCGCGCAGGTCGGACAGGTTGAGGGTTTCGGCCACGACGCCCTGTCCGGCGAAAGCCGAGTCGCCGTGCAGCAGGAGCGGCAGGATCGGATACTCCACGCCCCGGTCAAGGGTGTCCTGGCGCGCTCTGGCCATGCCCTCGACCACGGGGTCGACCGCTTCGAGGTGACTCGGGTTGGCGGCCAACGTGACCTTGATGTCCGCGCCGGACGAACCTTTGAACTGGCCGGAGAAGCCCTTGTGGTACTTCACGTCGCCTGAGCCCTGCACGGTGGAGGGATCGATGTTGCCCTCGAAGTCGCGGAAGATCTCGTTGTACGACTTGCCCACGATGTTGGCCAGCACATTGAGCCGACCGCGATGCGACATACCCATGACGACCTCGGGCAGACCAGCCTTCGCCGCCTCGTCCAACACGGCATCGACGATGGCGATGGCTGACTCGGCGCCATCGATGCCGAACCGCTTGGCCCCGATGTACTTGGTGTTGAGGAATTTCTCGAAGGCCTCAGCCGCGTTCAGCCGGCCGAGAATGTGCAGTTGCTCCTCGGTCGGGAAGGAGGTCTGCACCCCCTCGATCTGCTCCTGTACCCAGTTCTTCTGGTCGGGGTCCTGCATGTGCATGTACTCGACACCGATGGTGCGGCAGTACGCGTCGCGCAGCACGCCGAGAATGTCGCCGAGGCGCATCAGGTCGCGGCCGGCTAGTCCGTCGGTGAAGAACTCGCGATCGAGGTCCCAGATGGTCAGCCCGTAACTGGCCGGGTCAAGCTCGCCATGCATCCGTGGTTCTTTGGCCGCCAACGGATCGAGGTCGGCAATGAGGTGGCCGCGCACCCGGTACATTTTGATGAGAGTCTGGACGTGCACCTGTTTCTCGAGGCGCGTCCGTTCGGCGTCGACGGGGTTGACGTCGCGCCTCCACGCCACCGCCTCATAGGGCACGCCCAGCGACCGGAAGATGTCGTCGTAAAATTCGTCGGCCCCGGTGAGCAGGTCGTGGACCTTCTTCAGGAAGAGCCCCGATTCCGCACCCTGGATGATGCGATGGTCGTACGTCGAAGTCAGCGTGAGGATCTTTGACACGCCGATCTCGGCCAGTTTTTGCGGGTCGGCGCCGGCGTACTCCGGCGGGTAGTCGAGGGCGCCAACACCGATGATGGCGGCTTGCCCGGGCATGAGGCGGGGCACCGATGAGAACGTGCCGATGGTGCCCGGGTTGGTCAGGGTGACCGTGCCGCCCGCGAAATCGTCGGGGCTGATCTTGTTGGTCTTGACCTTCCTGATGATCTCCTCGTACGCGTTCCAATAGCCCTGGAAGTCGAGGGTGTCGACGTCCTTAATGACGGGCACGAGGAGCGTGCGCGAGCCGTCAGACTTCTCGACGTCAACGGCAAGCCCGAGGCCGACGCGATCACGCTTGATGATGTGCGGCTTGCCGTCGACCTCCTGGTAGGTGTTCTTCATCGCCGGCACCGCTTCCAGGCCCTTCACGATCGCCCACCCGAGCATGTGGGTGAAGCTCAGCTTGCCGCCGCGGGTGCGGCCGAGATGGTTGTTGGCAATCCGCCGGTTGACCTCGAGCAGCTTGGCCGGGACAGGCCGGACGCTCGTGGCGGTCGGGACGCTGAGGCTGGCCTCCATGTTGGAGACGATGCGGGCGCCGGCACCGCGGATGATCTCGGGTTGTGGGTCGTCCGTTGGTGCCGCGGGCTTGGCCGCAGGAGTCGGTGTCGTTGGTGCCTTGGGTTGCGCTGCTGGCGCGGCCGCGGCCGGCTCCGCCTTCGCCTGCGGAGACGCTTGAGCCGGGGCCGGCTGGGCTGGCGTCGGGGCCTGCTGGTCGGGCGCGGCGGACGCCCCGTTGGCCTGCGCTGACGGGGTCGGACCTGACTCGTCCTGGCGGTAGTCGGCAAAGAACTCCCGCCAGCTCTCGCTGACTGAGCTGGGGTCTTCCCGGTACTGGTCGTACATCTCGTCGACCAACCAGGAGTTGGGGCCGAACGTCGGCTGCTGTTCCTCGGGCATCGCGCCCGATCCTACCGAGGTGCCGTGTTGTGCCTTGATTTGCCGCAGATGCTCCGGTTGTGGTGGAAGCATTCTCCGATCCCGACATCCAGCACTGGCACTTCCGGAGCTATGACACCGACGCCGAAGCGCTCGCCTGGATCAAGGCATGCTCCGAGGGCTGGCGTGCGGAGCGATCCGCGACATGGGCGATCATCTGGCGCTCCACGGCCGAAATCGTTGGCCGGGTGACGATCTTCACGTCTCTCGAGGACGGCTACGGCGAGGTGTCGTATTGGGTGCTTCCGCACGCTCGTCGCCGAGGCATCCCCGAGCCGGTGGGCCGTCGCCGTTGGGCCCGTGCGGCCGTCGTCGGCGATGATGTCACACCCCTCTTTTAGGGTTGCAGGCATGGCAGATCGGGTTGTGCGCGTGAAGGGCGAGGTCGGGTTGTTGGCCCGTATCGACGCGCTCGCGACCGCCGCTGCTGGGTTGGCCGGGGAGGTTGATCCGGCGTTGTTGACCGGAGCGGAGGCTGAGCAGCTGCTGGCCGGTTTTGGTCGGGTGCGGAATGTGGTGTCGGGGGCGATGGCGGGTTACGCGGCCCGGGTTACCGAGACCGAGCGGTGGCGTCTCGCTGGTGCCCGCTCGGCTGATGCCCATGTTGGGTCCTTGACGGGCGGTTCGGCCGGGTCGGGGCGTCGCCTGGCTGAGACCGGCCGCCGTCTCGAGGATGCCCCGGAGGCCAAGAAGGCGTTGGCTGAGGGCCGG
>JBPCMH010000424.1:0-5241 GCA_051002495.1 Acidimicrobiales bacterium | reverse complement strand
GCTCTTGGTCGGCCGAGGGGTAGGGGACGACCAGCTTGAACAGGAACCGATCGAGTTGGGCTTCAGGCAGCGGGTAGGTCCCTTCGTATTCGACCGGGTTCTGCGTGGCCACGACAAGGAACGGACTGGGCAACGGGTGAGCCGAGCCCTCAAGGGTGACTTGGCGCTCCTCCATTGCCTCCAGCAGAGCAGCCTGAGTCTTGGGCGGTGTTCGGTTGATCTCATCGGCCAGGAGAAGGTTGGTGAACACCGGACCCTCGCGAAAACGAAACGACGTCCCGTCGAGAATGGTCTGCCCCAGCACGTCGCTCGGCATCAAGTCCGGCGTGAACTGGACCCGCTTGAACTCGAGATCGAGCGCGGCGGCCAGGGTCTTCACCAGGAGGGTCTTGGCCACGCCAGGCACGCCCTCCAACAGCACGTGCCCTTGGACAAGCAGCGCGGCGACCAGTCCGGAGAGCGCTCCCTCTTGGCCGACGACGACCTTGCCCACCTGTTCTCTCAACTTCAGAACCGCTTCGCGGGGCGATGCGGAAGCGCTGGTTCGGCGACGGCGGGGACGAGGGGTATCAGACATGGAGAACCTCCGAGCGAATGTTGTCGAGTGAGGCAGCGAGCTCGACGAGGTCGTCGTCGTTCGCCGGGTGAGAATCAAACAAGATCTCTTCGATGCGGGCGGGCTCGAGCGAACTGCGGACCGACACCGACCGCACGAGAACATCCCTCGGTGCATCCGGGCCGAGCCCTAGGCGACGTCCGAGCACACGGCGGAGGTCGTAGCGAATCATCGCGGCGGCCTGTTCCCGACGGCGGGACTTCTGCAGGAGGTGGCCGACCGCCACCACCAGCTCAGATCCAGGCACGTCGACCGGAAGGGCCTCAGCCACCGGCGGGCCCAGGCGACGGGCCCGCCACACGGCGAAGAACACGAACGCCACGACGAGTTGCAGCAGACCCGACCGGATCGATGGCCGAATCAGCTCGCGGAGAGTTGCCCGGCCCTCTCCGGGCGCGGGCGGCTCGATGATGTGCACCGCCGTGCCGCCAACCGGGGCGAGCAGGCTAACGGCCAACACCGCGTTGTCTCTGACGCCGATCCACGAGTTCACGAAGACGTCGGGGGCCACAAGCGCAATGACCGTGCCCGCGCCCTCAGCGCGGGCCACCAGCCGGTGTCCGTCCCCGATCGGGAAGCAGCCAACGGCCGTCGGCGGCGTGTCGAACGCCTCAGGGCTGGCCACCTCGATCTGGGTCACCTTGTCCAGCAGGGGAAGGTCGCATGCCGGGACCAGGATCGGCGACGGGTCGGTGTCGAGATCGTCGAACAAACCGGCGTCAGCCCTTGCCAGCAACGGGGCGAAATCGGAGAAGGCATCCGCCACCACGAGCGTGCCGCCAGCCTCAACCCACCGGCGAAGTGCTTGACGATCCGCGGGAGCAAGGTCGTCGGACATGAGGAGCGCGACGTCGGCCGTCGACCCCGGCATGGCGTTGCTGATCGACACGTTCGCGTCGAGTTCTTCAAGCAAGAGCACCAACCCGCGTGTGCCCAACTCCCCGGTCGACGCGGGGTCGAGCGGGCGCCCCGTATCGCGGCCACCACCCCCGAGAACGACGAAGAGCAACGCCAACACCAGAAGCGCGGCGATTGGCAGCCAGGACTTGAATCGACTGCTCACCGGTCGGCGTCTCCCGCCAACGCGGCGGTCGCGTCAACCAGGCGCTGATGTTCATCGGCGTCAACCTCGGCTTCGCCATACCAAGCCCGCTCGAACACCGAGGTTGCGTCATCGAAGGCAGCCGAGAGCGCGGGCGACGCGCCAGCGACCTGGCGCCTGTAGTCACCGGCCGTGCGGTCGGCCTGCTCCTCAACAGTTCCACGCTCGGCCAGCCTCGCCACCATCGCACGCCACCGGCAGCGAATGGCCTCGCGCCATCGACCGGCCGCGGCGTGCTCGCCTGCCTCGGCCTCCCATGCGACGGAGGACCGCGTCTGAGCGGAAACGCTGATCGAGGCTCCTCCCGCCGCGCCGCGCCCTGGCCCAGCTCCGCTGGTGTTGCCGACGACTTTCACGATCATGTAGACCACCGCCGCGCCGGCGAGCAGCAGGACGGCCCAGGCCAGGAAGGCGGCCCTGCCCCCGCCGGTCAGCAAGCCGATCAGCTCCAGCAACTGTTCCTGTATCCACCGAACGACGCGCTCATACAGCGTGGTCTCGTCGCGGAACTCAGGCCGCGACAGCACCTCCTCGATCGTCCGCCTGATCTCCTCGGCGCTCGGTCCGGGGGGCGGCAACTGCTCTGGCGGCACCGACGCGGCGGCCGCGGTGAAAGGGGTCACCCGCGCCTGAGATCGGCCGCCATGAGCTCAAGATCGAAGCCCTCGTGGCGGATACGAGCGTCGAAATACAACAGGGTCGCCACGATGGCCACAATCGGCTCGGTGATGAGGCTGGCGAGCACGCTCACGACGGCCAACATGATCCAGCCCCACCACGGGTTGGCCAAAGCCACAACGAAGGCTGGGATGCCGCCGAGCATGTTGGAGATAAACCAGGCGATGAGCCCAGCCAGCAGGGCCGTCCCGAGCACCGGCCAGAACCGGGGTCGGACCAGCCGCCACGAGCGCCGCATACCCTCGATCGGACCAAGCTCCTCGACCACGATGGCCGGCGCGGTCATCACAAACAACGCCATGAACATCGGACCGGTGACCACGACGCCGATCAAACAGGCGATCAAACCGCTGAACTCGGCTAGGTGAACCAGGATGAATGAGCCGAGCAGCGCACCGAATCGTCCCAACGCAATCTTGAGCGCCGCGCCTGGCCCAATGTCGTGCCCGAGGTACGACGCGGCGACCACGCGACTGACCGCTCCTGCGATGAACGGGGTGACGAGCAGCCCGATCCCGGTGGCCACCAGCGCGCCAACGATGCTGCTCACGTCGGTCGTCGTTGTGCTGCCAAAGCTGTTTGTGCCGGTGGCGAAGGCATCGCGAGCAAGAAAGTTGACGAGCAGCTGCACGGGAAGCGTGATCGAGGCGACGATCACGATCACGGTCTTGGCGTTGGCCTTGAACAGTTTGAACGCGCCGTCGAGGATGTCGCCGATCGACATCGGATGCAGCGGCAAGGGCCCGGTGCGCGCGTCGCCTGCCGTCGGGCGCGGTGTCGGGGTCCCCCAGTCGGGCCCCCAAGGCTGTTGACCTGAACTCCCGGCGCCCGCGGGCACCCATCCCGGGGGTGGCGGTGGAGCGGCGGGCTCACCGGGTCCGGAGGGGGCAGACTCGGGCCGAGGGGGCGCCGACGCCTCAGGCCGAGCGCCGGCCGGGCCTTCCGGTGGCCCGTCGATCGGAGCCCAGCCGCGCTGTTTGTCGTCGGTCACCGCGCAGCCCGTCCGCCCGACGCGGGCTTCTTCGGTTTCGTCCCACCAGCAGCCCTTGGCGCGATCGTCGTCGGTACGACTCTTGACCCGGTTCGGCCGCAGGCGCCACATCGCTCGTCGACCACTACTCCCGACGCGCCGGTTCGGGTGCGCAACAGGACCGAGCCCTTCCACTGAATCGGCGTCCAGAGCAACTCGCCATCATCGGCAACCTGAACAATCTCCGTCGCGGGCCAGGTGTGAAACCCCGTCGCCTCGGTACATTCGAACCACGCGGATCTCGCTCCGGGCGGTGTCCAGAGAGAGATCACCCGCGAGGCGATCCCGGCCAACGTACCTCGTCGGACGTCGTCGAGAGGACCGTCAGTGGCGATGACCGCCCGGATCCGCGGCGACCCGCCCGCTGCCGCGATCAGCGACGCGGTCGGCCCCACGACGACGGTGGGCGCGGTGGCGAGCAGCGTCTCCTCATCTTCGGCCGAGGTATGGAGGACCCCGATGCCTGCCCGCCGCGCCCCGAGCGAGATCTGCCAGAACGGCAGGCCAGACGGGTCGAGGTCGAGCATGGCCAGAGAGTCCTCCGAGGTCAACCCGGCATGCTCGAGGCCGGCCCGCCCGATTTCGCCCAGACGCTCAAGATCGTCCGCGGTCGATCCGACGGGCACCTCATCGCTCAGCATCCAGTGGATGGGTTTGAATGCAGGTTCGACCACGTCGCGGTTGAACTGGATGATCGAGCGGGTGACCTGAGCCCACACCATGCGAGCAGCCAACGACAGGTCGCCGCCGCTGGTGATCGAGTCAGGCGTGGGCTTGAGGACCAGCTGTTCGGGCTCGATGTCGCACAGCCGCCGCGCCGCGATCCGGCTGAGATCGCCGATTCCTCGCACCGGATTGCCCCGTAACTCGGGCCCGTGGAGGGGCGAGTGGGGCGCGACGACGCGACGGATGTAGAGGGCCAGCGCGCGCTCCTGGCCGGCTTTGACGCGATCCTCTTGGGCCCGCACCGCGGTCATTGCCCGAACCGTAGTCGGCCTCTGCGGGGACTCAGCCAAGGGGGATGCCCCAGAGAGTGCCTCCAGCGGTGCAACAATCGGGGAGAACCGCAATGAGCCAACTTCGCCTCGATCCCCTCACCGGCCGCTGGGTCGTCATCAGCACCGACCGTGCAGAGCGGCCTCAGCAATTCACCGGGCGAAAGCTCGAGGTCGAGGCCGACCCTGATCGACCGTGTCCGTTCTGCGCAGGCAACGAGGAAGCCACGCCACCGGCGCTGGAGACCTACGGCCCGTCTGGTCGTTGGCTCGTGCGGATCGTCCCCAACCTGTTTCCCGCCTTCTCGGGGAACGATCCCATGGCGGTGGAGCATCTGGGACCGATCTTCGAGCAGGCACCAGCCAGCGGAATCCATGAGGTTCTCGTGCTCTCTCCAGGCCATGAGAGCTCGTGGTCTGACCTAGCCGACCCGCAGGCGGGTTTGGTCATGGCCGCCATACGGGACCGCATGGAGGAGCACGCGTCGGTGCCCGGGCTGCGTTACACGCAAGCGATCGTCAATGCCGGCCGAGAGGCCGGAGCGTCGCTCGAACACCCACATGGCCAGTTGCTCGGCATGCCGTTCGTGCCCGGAGAGATCATCGACGAACAGGCTGGCTTCGCGCGCTTCGCCGGGGCATGCCTGCTGTGCACAACCCTCGAGGCCGAGGAGGAGGCTCGCCACCGCCTCGTGTACGCCGACGAGCGGGTCGTCGTCGTGGCTCCCTACTGGAGCGGCACTCCGTACGAGATGCTCGTGGTTCCGCGCACCCACGAGGCCCACCTCCACGAGGCGAAACCAGCCGATCTCGTTGGTGT
>JBPCMH010000423.1:0-4810 GCA_051002495.1 Acidimicrobiales bacterium | reverse complement strand
GGTGGAGAAGGCCAGGTTCAGCAGGATGAACGGGTACGGATCCCAACGCAGCCCGAAGGCGAGCGAGTTCAACACGATCCAGATGATCACCAGGATCGTCTGAACCACCAGGAAGCGGGCGGTGCCGAAGAAGCGCGCTATCTCCTCAGAGAAGCGGCCGAACGCGTCCGGGTCGTAGTGGATACCGAAGCGAATACCGCCCCGGGGCGTCCACAGGTCTTCGCGTCGCCTCACCGCGGCCTGACCTTTCGGCGCCAGTCAGCAGGCAGCACATGATCGAGGACATCGTCGACAGTGACAGCACCAACGAGACGGCCAGCCGCGTCGCAAACGGGGAGCGCGATCACGTCGTAGGACGCGAGTCGTCGCGCCACCTCGGCCTCGGGCAGATCGGGCGAGATTGCCTCAGGTCCGTCGTCAAGGCAGTCCGCCACCGCAGTCGACGGCGCTTCACGCAGCATTCGCTGGAAGCCGATCGTGCCGAGGTAGCGCCCGGTCGGCGTCTCGGTGGGCGGCTCGACCACGAAGATGTGCCCGGCGGTCGAAGCAGGAAGGTCGGGATCACGCATGCGGGCCAGCGCCTCGGCAACCGTGGCCGTTGGCGACAGGATGAGCGGCTCCGGGGTCATGAGGCCGCCGGCGGTATTGCCCTGATAGCGCAGGAGTCGTCGCAGTGGACGGGCCTCCTGTGGCTCCATGGCGTCGAGAAACTCTTCCCGCTCGGCGGCGGTCATCTCCGCCAGCAAGTCAGCGGCGTCGTCCGGGTCCATCTCTTCAAGCACGTCAGCGGCGCGCGCTAGATCGAGAGCTTTGATGATCTCGATCTGTTCCTCCTCAGGCAACTCCTCGAGAAGGTCGGCCAGACGATCGTCCTCCATCGCCTCAGCCAATGCCTGCCGCCGCTCTTGGGGCAGGTGGGCCAGCGAGGCAGCCACGTCGGCTGGGTGGAGTTCGCGTAGCGCGGTGAGGTGTCGGCCCATGGGGCCAGCGTCGAACACGGCGCGCGCGTCGTACCAAGGGAGAACCTTGCCGGTCCGGCGGCGCAGTAGCCCGCCCGTGGCCAATGCGACCGATGAGACCTCCCACCCTCCGATCGCGCCGGTCGATCGAACGAGACCGAGATCGTTGACGACGAGGCCTTCGAACGGGAGATCGATGATGTCGCCCCTGGCCAGAAGTTCCCCGGGCCGCTGCTCGAAGCGGCGCAGGTCAACGGTGCCCTTGACCATCCGGGCCCCGGTGGGACCGATGTCGTCGATGCGGTTGGCGTTCACGAAGATGTGGCGACGTTGGACATCCGCGACGAACCCGAGCACCCGTGGCACCGACGCAGGCGCCGCCGGGGTCAACACCACATCATCGATGCGCCCGATCGGGACCCCTTCCGGGCCGACCACTGGAAGACGTACCAGTCTGGTGACGAAGATCTCCCGGTCGGACACGGTCAAACGGTACGCCCTCGCTCCGCCAAGTCGGTGCACCAGGGCGTCGAGGGGCAATACAGTCCATCGCATGTCTTCCATCGACAGACTCATCGACGAGTTTCTTCTGACCGAATGGGAGGAGTTTCCCGTCAGGGCATCCTCCCTTGGCATCGAGGGTCACGACCACCGAATGACCGATCTTTCAGCCGATGGTCACGCTCGCCGCGAGGCAGCGGATCTGGCGTGGCTGTCGCGCTTCGAGGGCGTCAAAGACGATGGCCTGACCGTGAATGAGCGCATCGATCGGGACTTGGTCATCTCGACCCTGCGTGGACGCCTTGTCAACGCTGAGTGGCAAGGCTGGCGTCGTGACCCTTCGGCCTATGCCGGGGCCGGACTCACCGGCGTCTTCACTCTGTTCCTCCATCGGCTCTCCCCCGAGCCCGAGTTGGCTGAAGCGGCCGCGGCGCGCCTTCGGGAGGTGCCGACAGTCCTCGCCGCCGGTCGAGCCAACCTCGACCCGAAGCTTGCCCATCCGTTGATCGTTGAAAGGGCCATTGGCCAGTGCCGAGCGGGAGCCAACTACGCCAAGAACATCGCACCACAACAGGTCGAGGACTCGGCGGCGCGGGCGCTCCTCGCAGCTGCGGGGACGGAAGCGGCCGAGGCCTACGACCAGTTCGCCGATCACCTCACCGGGCTGGCCAGCGAAGCGACCGGTGACTACGCGATCGGAGAAGAGCTCTACAGCCGCCTGCTCACCGAGAAGGAACTGCTGGGCTACGGCGCGGTGGAGATGCGAGAGCGCGGCCACGCTGCCTACGCCGAACTCGACGCGGAGGCCAAGACGCTGGCCCGCGAAATCGGCGGCACCGACGATTGGCAGGCGGTGGTGACCGACCTCAACAAAGACCACCCCGCCACGCCAGAGGCGATGCGAGACGAATACGCCCGATGGTCCGAGAAGGCCAGGCAGTTCCTGCACGACACCAAGCTGGTGACCATGCCGCCGGGAGAGGTGTGCCATGTGGTTCCATCGCCCGAGTTCCAGCGGCCGATGCTCGCGGTCGCGTCATACATGTCTCCGCCGGCATTCCGGCCGTCCCTGGTCGGCTATTTCAACGTGCCGTACCCGCCCGACGGCGTCAGCGACGAAGAGGTCCAGAAGCGGCTCGAGACGAACAGTTTCCACTCGATCCCGACAATCACCGTGCATGAGGCCTACCCCGGTCACCACTGGCACTTGGTGACCGCCCAGGCCAACCCCCGGCCCGCCCGCCGGGTGTTCTCGACCTCTTACTTCTCAGAGGGTTGGGCGCTTTACGCGGAGCGGGTGATGCGGGAGAAGGGGTTCTTCGAAGACCCCCGGCACGAGCTGTGCCACCTCGACGCCCGCCTCTTCCGCGCCGCACGCATCATCGTCGACACGAGCCTTCACATCGGAGACATGAGCGTCGAGGAAGCGGTGACGTTTATGTCGACGAAGGCATCGCTCTCGGAGCCGACGGCCAGAGCCGAGGTCGGGCGCTACTGCAGTTGGCCGACGCAGGCCTCGTCGTACCTGACGGGCGCCATCGAGATCGAGCGCATCCGGGATCAGTGGGTCGCCGGCGGTGGCGATCTCCGCGCCTTCCACGACAAGATTGCCCTGTCGGGCATGCTGCCGATTGCCCTCGCTGAGCAGGCCGTGCTCGCCTGACAGGCGAGTACCGCCCGCGCTGCTCACGTGGGACCCTGCTGACATGAACCCCCTCGACCTCGTCGCTGTCGCGGTGCTGGTGCTCTTCGGATCGCGGCTGGCCATCTCGTTTCGTCGATCGTTGCATGAAGGGGCGCGAGCCAGGACCACCCAGATCGTGCGCGGCGTCCGGGCTCGGCATGTTTTGCCCGTGCCCCTAGTCATCGCATCGGTGATCGGCGCGGCAACCGCGCTTGTGCAGATCCCGGGCCTCAGCTTCGGATGGTGGTCGGCGCTCGGAGGAGTCGGCAACCCGGCGTTCGGCATGACCGAGACGAACATCGGCAACCCATTCTTCGACGCGGTGCCATTGTTCTTCCTCGTCCTGCTGATCCCCGCGCTGCCGTTGCTGGTCGAGCGCGAGGAGGAATTGTTCAGGCTCGGCGCGGAAGAGTGGACCGGCTTCAAGCGAGTGTGGCGGTCGATCTGGTTCGGGCTCGTACACGCCGCGGTCGGCATTCCGGTCGGTGTCGCTCTGGCCCTGTCGATCGGCGGCGGCTGGTTCACCTTTGCCTACCTCCGCGGTGTCCGCGTTGGCGGCACGCCCCGGGCCGGGGTGCTCGAGAGCGCTCGGGCCCACCTTGCCTACAACGCGACGATCGTGGCCCTGGTTACCGTATTGCTCGTGTGGGACTTCATCGCCGTCCACGTGGTTTGAGCCCGCCGCCCGGTCGATCGCTGGCCTCGCTCCGGGCTGAGGCCCGGTGTACCTCTCGCAGATCCCAGCCCGATAGCGTCGCGGTCCGTGCCCATCGCCCTCGTCGCCAGCGCCAACGGTGATGTTGGCATGGATGCCGCCTGGGACATCCTCGCCTCCGGCGGCCACGCTCTCGATGCGGTCGAAGCGGGATGCCGAGAAGTCGAGGACAACCCCGACGACCACACCGTCGGTTACGGCGGCTACCCCAACCTGGAAGGCATTGTCGAACTCGACGCGTCGATCATGGACGGGGAAACTCGGCGGGCCGGTGCGGTCGGCGGGCTCCGCGGCTATCGCGCCGCCGTCACGGTTGCCCGAGCGGTGCTCGATCGACTCCCGCACGTACTGGTCGTCGGCGAAGGCGCGGCGCGACTGGCCGCCGAGATCGGACTCCAGGCTGAGGACCTCCTCACGGATGAGGCGGCGCGGGTCTGGGAAGACGGCCTGTCCGGCCGTCTCGACGGGGGAAGCCTTGGCGCACGCATGCTTGCGCTGGTCTCTGAACTGGCAACGGACCCTGATCGAGCCCGGGCGGTGGCGGGGGCCGACGGCCAGCCATCGGGGCCTCCCGATGCATCGACGGTCAACTTCATCGCGATCGACGGCAATGGCCGCATGGCCTCCGCGGTGAGCACGAGTGGGTGGGCGTGGAAGTACCCCGGTCGCTTGGGCGACACCCCGATTATCGGCGCGGGCAACTACTGCGACGGCAGATACGGCGCGGCTACTTGCACAGGCTTCGGCGAGCTGGCCATACGCGCCTCCACCGCTCGGACCACGGTCTCGATGATGCAGATGGGGATGGGCCCCGAGGAGTCACTGCTCGGGGCGGTGCGCGACCTGGAGACGCTGGGCACGCCGCGAGAGCAGCTCATCATGCACGCCATCGCTCTCACCCCTGCTGGCGATCACGCTGGAGTGACCACCCGCGCCGCGGGAGCGGAGTAC
>JBPCMH010000422.1:0-6044 GCA_051002495.1 Acidimicrobiales bacterium | reverse complement strand
CTGGCCATCGACGACTTCGGGACCGGATTTTCATCTCTCAGCTACCTCAGCCAGCTCCCGGTCCAGACACTCAAGGTGGCCAAGCCGTTCGTTGACGCGCTGGTCAGGAGCGACAAGGAGGCGGCCTTCACCCACGCCATCGTTCGCCTCGGCCAGACGGCCCAGCTTCGCTTGATTGCCGAGGGCATCGAGTTGCTTGAACAGCTCGACTCGCTCAAGTCGGTCGACTGCGACATGGGGCAGGGCTACCTCCTCGGTCGGCCGAAGTCGGCCGCCGACCTCGAGGAGTTCCTGGCCGGGCGGCTCGTGCCGCCCCGTCCGGCGACGCGCTCCATCGCCTGAGTCGATCGGCAGCCGCTCGCCTGCGGCCCACGCGTAGGTGGCCGATAAGGTGACCGTTCATGGCCGTCGGCATGCGGCGCCGGAACCTCGACCCTGTCCGCCGCCGCCCCGGAGGTGGCCGGGCACGGGGCGTGCTCCGGCTCGTGATCGTGATCGTGTTGCTCATCGTGGTGGTCACCGCGGTGCGGTCCGTGCTGCGCTCGAGCGACACCGGGCCTGACAACCGGCTCGTCTATGTGGATCAGGTTCGGCCGTCGATCGACACCTCCACGCGACTTGGTGCCAGCCTCGACGACCTCCGCCAGAACGGAGCCCGCCTCGGCGCCGACGGGCTGAGGCGGAGCCTTGACCGTCTGGTGACCGAGAACGCGGCCGTGTTCGACACGGTGGAGGTCATCAGGCCTCCGTCGTCGCTTGACGCGTCACGTGGGCTGCTGCTGGCGGCGTTGAAAGCCCGCTCCGTCGCGGTAACGCGGATCGCCGGCGCGCTGGGCGACAAGTTGGCCCCGGACGCCCCGACCGATCCCGTCATTACCGCCATCGTGGATGCCGGTCGCGACCTGGTCGTGGCCGACCGGGCCTATGAGTTGTTCACGGAGAGCTTGCCGGAAGAGGCTAAATCCGCCGCTCCCGCCTCCCGATGGGTGGGCGAGTCCGACGTGTGGGATCGGCCGTCGGTCTCAGCCTTCATCGCATCGCTCCGGGCCAACGCATCGGTCGCTCCGGTCCACGATGTAGGGATCGTCACGGTGGTCACCGAACCGACCTCTGTCGGCAAGGAGGGCGAAGCCCGCATTATCCCCGACACCAAGACCCTGATCGTGCGAGTCGTCGTGGCAAATCTCGGGAACGCGCCAGAGAAGCGGGTCTCGGTTGAGGCGGTGGCCACCTCGCTTGGTGGGCTCAACGTCGGGCGACAGTTCGTCGACCTCGACCCGGGGCAGCGGCGCACCGTCGAGCTCAAGCTCACCGTCGCACCCGGCGATCCGATCTCGGTGACGATCAAGGTCGGGCCGGTGAGCGGGGAGACGAACCTGTCCGACAACGAGGTGCAACCGGCCATGCTGTTCGTGCGCCGCGGCGCGGCCCCCGAGGCCGACGGTTAGGCCGACGGCTAGGCCGAGTCGTCGGGCGGGAGGTCGACGGAGTGATCGTCCTCGAGAAGGCGGGCCCGCCACACCGCTTCAGCCCGGGAATGCACTTCCCGTAACGGCAGGCCGGTGAGCCGGGCTGCTCTGGCCGCGTCTTCGTGCTCGGCCTTCACCCGTCCCGGACTGACCTTGACCCTGACCGGCACCCCGTGCACCTCCACCGAGTCAAAGCTGCGGCTGGCCGGCCACCGCTCCCACGTCGAGGCCCTGACCCCGAGTGTGCCGGTCTCGCTGCGCAGTACCTCAGCCAACTGGGCGACGAGGGCGGTGTCGGCCAGAGCGTGCACCGTATAAGCCGGGCGTCCCTTCTTCATGAGGATGGGCGTGACCCACGCGTCGTGCGCCCCCGCGGCGAGGAGCTCCTCGATGGCGTGAGCGACGCCCTCGCCGGTGATGTCGTCGACGTTGGTCTCAAGCATCACCACAGATTGTCCTCGAACGCCGCCGTCGATGGCGCTGCTGATCGTGCTTCGGGTGCCGATGACGACCTGGGTGGTGTTGGGGAGGCCGTCGAGCTCGCGAGAGCCGGCCCCGAAGCCGGTCCGCTCGATCGTCATCGCCGGCATCGCTCCCCACCCGGTGCTGAGCGCGGCGAGCAGCGCCGCGCCAGTCGGAGTGGTGAGCTCGATGCTCATGTCACGGCCGTAGGTAGGCGCTCCACGAAGGAGTTCGACGACCGCCGGCGCGGGGTTCGGGAGCATGCCGTGGGCGGTGCGAACCATGCCCGTGCCGGTGGCAACGGCAGAAGCCTTGATGTCGTCGACGCCGAGGATCTCCAACGCCGCGCATGTGCCCACGATGTCGACGATGGCGTCGATGCCTCCGACCTCGTGGAAGTGGACATGGGCTGGGTCGCGTCGGTGCAGTCGGCCCTCGGCGTCGGCCAGCGCCGCGAACGTGCCGAGGGCGCGGTCGCTGACCCGGTCGGGCAGGCGCGACTCTTCGATGAGCGCGGCGATGTGGCTGTGGGTGCGCACGACCGAGGTCTCCTGGACGACGACTTGGGCCTTGGTGGCTGCCACCCCGCCCCGGAGCACGGGTTCGATCTCCAGCGACCATCCCGGAACGGGCAACCGTTCGAGGAGCGAGCGAACTTCGTCAACGTCAGCGCCGGCGTCGAGCAGCGAGCCCAGCGCCATGTCGCCGGCGATGCCCGCGTAGCAATGGAACCAGGCGGTGGTGGGCATCAGCGCAGGATCCGTGCGACCGCGCTCGCTGCGCCGAATCCATTGTCGATGCCGACCACCGTGATGCCGGCCGCACACGACGCATGCATGGCCAGCAGCGCGGTGACGCCCTCCAGCGCCGCGCCGTAACCGACGCTGGTCGGCACCGCCACGACCGGCGCGCCGGTGATGCCGCCGACCAGGCTGGCCAGCGCCCCCTCCATGCCCGCGATCACGACCACAGCGTCGGCATCGGCCAGCTCGTCGGCACTGGCCAGGAGTCTGTGCACCCCCGCAACCCCACAGTCGCTCAATTGCGTGGGCCGGAATCCGTAGGCGGTCAGCGTCGTCGTGCACTCCTCGGCCACGGGAAGATCAGCGGTGCCGGCAGTGAGCACCAGCACCCGACTGGGTCGAGCCGCGGCCGGCCGCCACACCAGGGTGGTGCCGTGGGCCAAGCCTTCGGGGTTAGCGGCCAGCGACGCTTCGGCCTGCTCCGGCGATGCCCGGGTGAGCAGCACTGGACCGCCCGCTGGCTCGGCCAACAGTTCGGTCACGATCGCCGCGCACTGCTCCGGCGATTTGCCGGGGCCGTAGACGGCCTCGGGCTGGCCCTGCCGCAGCGCGCGGTGATGATCGACCCTGGCGAACCCCAGGTCGGCAAAGGGGAGGCGGCGCAGGCGGGCGACCGCGTCGTCGGGCGTGATGGCTCCCGACTTGACATCGTCGATCAACTGGCGAATTGCGGGTTCGTCCATGGCTAAGACTCATTATCCTCGCTCCGTGCCCCGCGTCGCCTTTCTCGGTCCCCCCGGAACGTTCACGGAGGAGGCTCTCCTCACCGAAGCCGACCTCGCCGGCGCCGAACACGTCCCCATGCGTTCGATGACCGAGGTGCTCGACGCCACAACGGCGGGGGAGGTCGACTTGGGTTTCGTGGCCCTCGAGAACTCGATCGAGGGCACGGTTCGCATGGTGCTCGACCATCTGATCTTCGATACCGACCTGCTCATCCAGCGCGAGGTCGAGTTGCGGATCAACCAGAACTTGCTCGCCCCGGTGGGCATGGCGCTGGCCGAGGTGAAGCGGGTCGTGTCGTTCCCCGATGCGATGGAGCAGTGCCGGGAGTTCTTCGCCCGCGAGTTGCCGCAGGCGGAGTTGGTCGCGGCCAACTCCACCGCGGAGGCGGTACGCATGGTGGGAGAGGACCGCCCGCCGGGCACGGCCGCGCTCGGCGCCGCGCTCGCCGGCCGCCTCTATGGGCTCGAGGTGATCGCCTCCGGCGTCGAGGACCGGCCTGACAACTCGACCCGCTTCGTGTTGACCGCTCGCGACGGCATCCCTGCCCCCACCGGGCACGACAAGACCAGCGTGGTGTTGTTTCAGCGGTCTGACCGCCCGGGCAACTTGCATCTGATTTCGGCTCAGTTCGCGGCCCGCGAGATCAACCTGACCAAGTTCGAGAGCCGGCCGACGAAGAAGGGTCTCGGCGACTACTGCTTCATCGTCGACTTCCAGGGCCACATCGCCGATGCGGTGGTGGCCGACTGCTTGCGCAACCTGCACGCCGAATTGGGTGAGGTGAAGTTCCTCGGGAGCTACCCGGCCGCGGGGGAACTGGGGCCATCCATTCGGCGCGACGTTGTGGCCGCGTGGGAGGCCGCCGATCGTTGGATCGGCGATCTCCGGAACCAGATCGCCGACTGAGTCCCCGGTAGCCTGCCGTTTCGGAGCGGTGGCAGAGTGGACGATTGCAGCTGCCGTGAAAGCAGCCGGCTTAGTAGGCCCGGGGGTTCGAATCCCTCCCGCTCCGCCAATTTTCCCGCTGCGGATTCACGCGCAAACCCTCTCAGGTGTTCGAACCGTGCCGAATATGGGTGCGCAAGCCATCTGAGGAGGGAAGCGATGCGAGGTCGACTGCTGTTCTGCGAGCCGATGGGCCGCTTCGTTCGCCTTGATGGCGTCGTCGCTGACGGCTGGTCTGAGGCTGATGTCGCGGGAGCGCCGTTCACCATTGAGCTGGCCCAGTCGGAGACGCCGTGGATGGCCCAGGCGCTGGTCACGGTCCTGCAGGAATGGGCTGACGATGGCGCCCTCATCGACCTCGAGATCAGCGATCATGAGGTCGGTTCGCTCGTTCGCCTGCACGACGGCGTGTCGACGGTTTCGTTGCCGTTGGCCCGCCACGTGGTCTGAGCAATCGCCGCCGGTCCGACATCGGGCCTGTGCTGCGAGGCAGTCACGGCCCCGGGGTTATGATGACCCGTCCGCCTCGCCCTTCTGGGAGCGTGGACGCCGGGAGAGGTGCGAGAGCGGCCGAATCGGATTCACTGCTAATGAATTGACCTGGGAAACCGGGTCCGAGGGTTCAAATCCCTCCCTCTCCGCTCAGGTCGCCCGTCCTTCGGGCGGCGCGAAAGGACGATCGACGTACGGCTCCGAAAGAGTGCGGGGCTCGACGCCGATCAGGTGTCACGCTGATGGGGCGCGTGCCGCGATCAGGCCGTGATCGACACCAGTCAGCTGGTCGATGTTTCGGCTGAGAAGGTTGGCCGCCGATTGTTCGTCGAGCTCGGCTCGGAGAGCGTCGGCCTCCTCCCGGGCTCGCGCTAGGAAACGTCCGAGCAGATCCCGCCAGTCCGGGGTGCGGTCGTCGCGCTCAATGGAGAACCCGCAGGCGATCAATGCAGGGCGAGGGTTGCTCGTCTGCGGTCCGACGATGACGAGCCGTCGACCCGGGCGCAGGACGCGCTTGACCTCTCTGAACGTGCGAGCCAGATCGACGGCGAAGTGAATTGCATCGACGATGAGCACCGCGTCTGCCTGGTGGTCGTCGAGGCCGGTGGCATAGAAGTGGCCCTCGACGGTCGTTCTCGACCGGGCGGCGGTCGCGGCGAGTTCAGCAGCCATCTTGAGGCCAACCGGCGACGGGTCGACGCCCACCCAACCGGCGTCGAGGCGGTTTGCGATCCACAATCCGATCTCACCACGACCGCAGGCCAGGTCGACCAGAGTCTCGCCCACCGTCAGATGGAGCTCGGCTGCCACCTCTGGGAGCGGCCATGAAGGCCACAACGTGGTGTTGTCGACGCCGTCAGGAAGCGCGGCGCAGATGGTCTCCCGCTTCAGCCGCGACAGCGTGGGGGTGCCAGAGGTGCGGTGCGCCGCATCCCACCGAGCCCGGTCTACGCCATCATCTCGGGAGGCGGTGTCGTTGGCGGGCACGGCGCATACTGCCACGCGGCCGTACACCGGTCCCGGGCCGCTGGTTGCTGCGAGATCAACTGGACCGTGGGGCCGTGAGGGGCCGCAGGTTGGTCTGAAGGGCTCCGCTACAATGACCCGGTTCCAACCAGCGCTCGTAGCTCAACGGATAGAGCATCTG
>JBPCMH010000421.1:0-3523 GCA_051002495.1 Acidimicrobiales bacterium | reverse complement strand
ATGTTCGATACACGCTCTTCTACCTGCTGGCCGGGATGGTCGCCACGCTGGTGTACATCGGGCTCGACCCGTCCAGCACCATTCCGCTGGTCGGGGCGTCCGGCGCGATTGCGGGCGTGATGGGCGCCTATCTGGTGCTCTTTCCCCAGGCTCGCATCAAGACGGTCTTCTTCTTCATCTTCATCCTGATCCGAGACGTCCCAGCATGGCTGCTGTTGGGACTGTGGTTCGCCTCGCAGTTCTTCATCGGGCCCGAATCGGGAGTGGCCTGGTCGGCCCACGTGGCCGGGTTCGTTTTCGGCGTGTTGGCTGGACTCGTTTGGCGAGCCCGAGGGCTTCTCGACGCGCCGCGTCGAACACCGCCAGGCTCGCCGTACTACGCGTGATCGAGCCTTGCGCACCGATTGGCGGCGCAAACTAATTCTGATGGAGCGCGGCGACCGCGGCAGCTAAGTCGGTGCCCTGCCACGACACCGCAACATCCTGAGACGTGGCGCCCTCATCGACTCCACTGCGCACCAAGGCGAACGCCACCCCGAGGCGTTGGGCCATCAGGCCATCGGT
This sequence comes from Acidimicrobiales bacterium, assembly GCA_051002495.1. Lineage (GTDB taxonomy): Bacteria > Actinomycetota > Acidimicrobiia > Acidimicrobiales > CADCTF01 > JBPCMH01. The sequence continues at coordinate 2,959 of JBPCMH010000421.1, read as the reverse complement.
CGACGGGCGATCACCCACGAACACCAAGGCGTCGTCGACGCAGGAGTTGATCAGGTCGGCCATCGGCGGGTTGGGCTTTCCCGCCACCGTGGGAGAGGCACCGGTGGCATAGGCAATCGCGGCCAGGATCGATCCGCCGCCGGGGAGTGGGCCGTCGGGCGTCGGGTAGGTGGCGTCGTCGTTCGTGCCGACCAATCTGGCGCCAGCCCACACCCCTTGAGCGGCCGCCGTGAGGCCGTCGAAGTCGAAGTCGCGATGCCACCCGACGAGCACCGTCTCCGCCGCTCGTGGGTCATCGGTCACCACCGCACCCGCCTGCTCAGCGGCTTCCCGCGCCCCGGGGCCGGCGGCCAACAAGACCCTTTCACCAGCTGACAGCAGCGATGCCGCGGCCTGGGCCGACGTGATCAAGTCGTCGGAGTCCGTCGGCATTCCGAGCCTGGCCAGCTTGGCCAGGTAGTCGGCCCGCATGGTCGAGGAGTTGTTGGTGACGAACACCACCCTCGTACCGGCACGCCGGAGCGCAGCAACAGCTCCCACCGAGCCGGGGATGGGTTCGTCGGCCAACCACACCACACCATCGAGGTCAAGGAGCCAGGTCACCGCCCACTCCTATCACCAGTCGATCACGTGGTACCAAAGGGTGTGCCCGCATTCGAACCGTTCCCCGGACTCCGCTACGACCTCGACCAGGTCGACCTCGGCGATGTCATCGCGCCGCCGTACGACGTCATCGACGCAGAGGATCAGACCACGCTGGAGGAGCGAAGCCCGTTCAACGCGGTCAGAGTCGAGCTGAGCCGCGACGAAGCCGACCGCGATCGTTACGAGGCGGCGCGGTGTCGTCTCGACGAGTGGATCGAATCGGGTGTCTTGGTCAGAGACGATCCCAGCTTCTATGTCATGCAGATGCGCTTCGTCGACGAGTCCGGCACGGCGAGGCAGACCACCGGTGTGCTCGGCGCGATGCAACTCGTACCGCCGACTGAAGGATCCATCCTCCCTCACGAGCGGACGACGCCGAAGGCCAAGGGCGACCGCCTGTTCCTACTCAGGGCATGCAAGGCCAACCTCAGCCCCATCTGGGGGCTGTCGCTCAGCAACGGCCTGAGCAAACTGGTGCACCTCGATCGCGAGCCCGATGCCTCGGCGACCGACGAGGCGGGGATCGAGCATCTGCTCTGGCGAATCTCGGACGCGCAGACCATCGACGCGATCAGGGAGAGTGTCTCGTCGACACCGATCGTGATCGCGGACGGCCACCACCACTACGAAACCGCGCTGGCGTTCCCGGAGGAGATGGGCGACGGCGGACCCGGCGGTTGGGATCACCTGCTGACCTACGTCGTGGAGCTGGTCGAAGATGAACTGTCCGTTCGCGCCATCCACCGGCTGATCGCCGGCCTGCCTTCGGGGTTTGACCTGCGCGCCGCCCTCGCCCCGTCGTTCGACATCGCGGACGCGGGGACAGTCGACGCGTCGATCCTCGATCGCATGGAGGCCGCGTCGTCGATGTGCCTCATCACGACGGACGGAGCCTCGCTGCTTCGGCCGAAGGCAGCGCTGGATCAGGCCGAACATGATCTCGACTCCAGCCGCCTCGACCTCGCTCTCGGCGCACTCCCCGGCCACGAACTCACCTACCAGCACGGTTGGGATCTGGCCGCCAGGGCCGTCGAACGTGGTGAGGCCGACGCCGCGGTGCTCATCCGACCGGCAACCATCGGCCAAATTTCCGAGGTTGGCCACGGCGGGTCCCGGATGCCTCCAAAGACCACGTTCTTCCATCCGAAGCCCCGCACCGGCATGGTCTTCCGCACGCTCGACTAGCCGATAGCAGCCCACTGGGGGCTGAGATAGGCCCCCGGTGCCCCGCCATCTACGCTGCTGCCTATGACGTCGCTCACCGCTGAATCGCGATCGATCAAGCCCTCGAGGACAACTGACGTGCTCGCCGACGTTCGGAGCCGGTGGGCCGGCATGGCCGGCCGCATCGGCATGGGCTTCGCCGTCGTCGGCTTCTTCGTGATCCTCCTCGCATGGAACGGCGCGGCTGGCCTCGACTACGCGCAAGGGCAACTGCCCTATCTCATCTCCGGCGGTGCCGGCGGTATGGGCTTGGTGTTCCTCGGCGGATCGCTGCTGGTGGCCGAGAGCAACCGGCGCGACCGGGCCGCCCTCGAGGACAAGCTTCAGGATTTGATCGCCGCCGTCGAGCGGATGTCAGCCGGCGCGGCCCTGGCCGGAGCCTCGGTGGCCGGCGGAGCCAGCAGCACGGCTGGCGCGGCTGGGCCGATCGTGGTGGCTGGACGGTCTTCGTTCCACGACACGACGTGCCACCTCGTCGAGAACCGCCCTGACTCGGCTCAGATGAGCCGCGACCAAGCCGAGAGCGCTGGCTTGAAGCCTTGCCGGGTGTGCAACCCTTAGGGGCTTACGCGCCGAGGTAGGTCTCGCGCAGCCGGGAGGAGTCCCGGATCTCTTCGCCGACACCGTGGTAGACCAACTCGCCCTTCTCCATGACCAAGGCGCGCTGAGCATGACGCAGTGCTCCGACGTTCTGTTCTACGAGGATCACGGTCACCCCGTCCTCATTGATGCGATCGACGACCGAGAAGACGGTCTTGGCCAGCAACGGTGACAGACCCAGCGACGCCTCATCGATGAGCAGCAGCCTGGGTCGAGCCATCATGCCGCGGCCCACCGCAAGCATTTGCTGCTCACCGCCTGACATCGAACCAGCCATCTGGTCTCGACGCTCCTCCAGCCGGGGGAAGTAGTCGTAGACCCGCCGCTCGGTGGCCTTGATGGCGGCCTTGTCGCCCTTCAGGTGCGGCCAGGCACCGAGACGAAGGTTCTGCGCCACCGTCAAAGCCGGGAACGTACGCCGCCCCTCCGGCACCAGCACGACACCGATCCGAACCAACTCGGCCGGGCTCTTGCCGGTGATGTCTTGACC
>JBPCMH010000420.1:0-12130 GCA_051002495.1 Acidimicrobiales bacterium | reverse complement strand
GTTCCTAGGCTGGACACCAGTCCGTTCGATCCGAAGACCGACGTGAGCCCGAGCCAGCCTGCGCCGATCAGTGGCCCGGCGACTGATCCCATGCCACCGATCACGGTGGCCAAGAACGCTCGCACGCTGGCGTCCGGTCCGAACGCGGCGGCCTCGACCCCGAACTGGGCCCACGACATCAGCACGCCGGCGCCTGCGGCCATGAACCCGGCGATGGCGAACGCGGTGAGACGGGCTCGCACCAAGTTGATGCCGAACGATTGGGCGGCGGCCTCGTTGTCGCGGCACGCGACCAGGGCGCGAGTGGTTCGACTCCTCCGCATCCCGATCACCGCGGCGATCGCGACGGCGAGAAACACGAGGCACGAGTAGTAGAAGGTGCGAGGCTCGCTGAGATCGAGTCCGAGGAGGATCGGCCGTTCGACGGTGCGGGGGAGTGCTCTGGCCAAGTAGCGAGGGTTGAGGAGGATCGCCGGCACCGCTACCGCGAACGCCAACGTGGCGACCGCGAGGTGCAGCCCGCGCAGGCGAAGCGAGGAGGCACCAAGCGCGGTGGCGACGGCGGCTCCGGCCAGGCAACCCATGAGAAAGCCGAACGGGAACGGCCAGTCCAGCACCGCGCTCACCCAGGCGCCCACCGCGGCGAACCCGAACTGTCCGAGGCTGATTTGCCCCGCCCAACCGGTCAGGACGAGAAGCGACAGGGTGACGATCCCGGAGATGACCGCGACCGCGGCGAGGTTGTTCTGGCTGGGGGAGAGGATCCAAGGGGCGGCCAGGACCACGACCGCCAGCGCGCCGGCGCCACGCCTGAGGGCGCTCCGGACCGGTGCAAGGCCACGCAGCTCGCTGGGAATGGGCCGAACCTCGCGAGCCGCGGCCCACGATGGGGCTTCGCTGTCGGCTCGACCCGCGCGTGTCCGAAGCACGAGCAGCACACCAACGATCACGATGACCAGGAAGCCGTCGGTGAGCAAGCCGGACCCGAAACTCCACAGCACCGCTCCGTCGAAGACGGCGATGACAATCGCGCCGATGACCGCCAAGGGAAGGCTCACGAAACCGGCAAATACGGCGGCGGCGAGAGATCGGACGAGGCCGGATGCCGCGCCGCCAGGGTTGGCTCCGATTGCCGCGGCGTTGAGCATCGATACCGAGGCCGACAACAACCCGGCGATGACCCACGCCCTGGCGGTGACCCGCCCGACGGGAACACCGAGGGTCTCGGCACGCGTCGGGTTGTCGGCCACACCGCGTAGGGCGACTCCCGTCGTGGATCGGCGGAAGAACCACACCAAGCCCGCCACGGCAGCAACAGCGATGAGCACCTGGAGGACATCGGGGGCGCCGAAGACGGACCTGCCGACCGTGAGCCGCCAGGAGAACGGCAAGGTCGCCGCGGCAGAGAGCGGTTGATCGGCCCCGAACACCCGTGGAAGTTGGCCGGTGATCACCGCGAACACTTCAGCCAGGCCGATGCTGACCACCGTGAGGATGAGACGCGGGGCGTCGGCAAACCGCTTGACCACGAGGTGGTAGAGCAAGAACACCACGACGGCAACGACAATGAGTGCAACCAGGACCGACAGCACGTAGTTCGCCGTGACGAGCCATCCGGTGGCGGCGAACGCCGCCCGCTCGCTCGTCGTCAATTCCGTCGGGTCGAGCCCGAAGCCGGGATTGACCGGGCCGGACGGTGTCGGCAGGCACGGCGTGCACACCGCGTGCATCCACACCAAGAACTGACGGCGGACGGAAAGCTCCACCAGAAGCAAGCCGGCGGCTGATCCCATCTGGATCTGGGCGAAATTGATGACGCGGTTTGAGCGGTACACCAGCACGAGCCCGAGCGACTGCAGGGCCAGCGCCGCCCCGGTCACGAGGGCGGCCACATACACCCCAGCCGGCGGGATCCGGCCCGGGAGCACGAAGGTGATACCGAGCAGCGCGGCGAGGGCGACGATCTCACCGTGTTGGGAGACCCAACGACCTACGGTGGTGCCGCGGCTCGTCGGCGGTGTTGCTGATTGCACGGCCAACTCACCCCCTGTCGTCGTTTCGGCGCCACCCGGATAATAACTAATCTTTACGGACTTGACCTTACAGATGGCAAGCAGCGTGCGCCGTTGCTTGACACCTGCGGGGTTGGTGGACCATCCTCTAAGTTAGATCGGAACCATTACCAACAAGCGGGAGGCTCGTTCGCTCACCCCGCACCGGAGCAGCGTCGCCGTGCCGAGCCTCCGGATCGACAAGTAGGAGAGACGCAGCGTGCCCGAAGGACTCTCACCACGGGAACTCAGCAACCAGTTGGAGCGCTGCTTCCGCGCCGAGGCGGATCTGATGCGAGTGCTCGGAGGCTGGACGCCGAGGGTGACCGAGAACGACGAACGTCTCGCGTTTGCCCGCGACATTGGGTTTAGGGCCGAGCACGGCGATGCGCTGAAGCACCGGCTCTCGCGGCTGCGTACCACCGACAGGATGATCCACGTCCCTCCGCAAGTTTGGCGTGACCTGATCGAACTCATCGATGGAGCACCGTCGACAGCCGATCTGGTTGCCGCAGTGTACGCGGTCGTTGGTCGCGAACTCATCGCGTGCTACGAGCGACTGTTGATCGATTGCGACCCGCTGGGCGACGAGTTGACGATCCGGATGGTCGAGCGTCACCTGCTTCCTGATCACCGCGAACGGGTGGCTTGGGCCGATGATTTCCTTCAGGGGGCAGACGTCGATGACGGCTTCCAGAACGCCGCCCGCTCGGCCCTTGATGCGGCGGGGGGCTTGGTGGTGCGCAGTGGCAACGTGCCAGAAGACCGCATCGAGCAGGGGGGCGACAATGGCACCGGTTTCTGGGCCTTCACCCGCCAGAGTCCAGAGGCGATCGAGCTCGGATCTGAGTACCGGATCGCCGAGGACGGCGAACCCGTTTCTTACTGCCCCCCTTTCGACGACTTCGGTCCGCGAGACGTCGAGGTGCTCGTGGTGCACCACGGCCTCATGCCTGAGATCGCCTCGTTGTGCATTGTGGGGTCGTTGCTGCACGAGATCGACGACCGCCCGTGGGCCTTCTACCGCGACTTCGGGACCCAGTGCTCCGACGAGGTTCGCCACATCGGGCTGCTGGTTCGCCGCCTCGAACAGCTCGGCGCGAGGACCGACGTGCACCCGTTCCCCACCTGGACCTTCTACGACGCGGTGGCCTTCCTCCCTGCCGGGGAACGGACGCTCGTGTTCAACGCCATCGTCGAGGGCAACGTGGTGGAGACCCTTCACGACCGGGCCGCGGCGCTCGAGGCCGTGGGCAACACCGAGGCTGCCTATGCCATGGACTGGATCTCGGCCGATGAGTCGCTGCACCTGCTGAACGGCATGGCTTGGCTGGGGGAGAGCGACGTGGACACCGACGAGTTGCTCAACCGCGGGCAGGCGCTGCTGGGCGAAGTGATGCGACAGAAGAACACCACCGAAAAGGTGTTCGACTCGGCGTCGGAAGCGTTGAGCAAAGGTGACTTCTACGCTCCCCGCAAGAACCCCATCGCGCCGATATCGAGGGAGCTCGGAGGTTTCGACGAGCGGCAGATTGACCGCCTGATCGAGTCTGCCGACGGTCGCACCATCCGGCGGTGACCGGCCAACTGAAGGACAAAGTCGCCCTGGTCACCGGTGCGGCGCGCGGTATCGGCCGGGCCACAGCCGAGGCGCTGGCCGCGGAGGGCGCCCGTCCGGTTCTGGTTGATCGCGATGGAGCGGTCGCGGAGGTAGCTCGGGAGATCGGCGGCGCGGCCCACCTTTGCGACCTGACCGACACCGAGCAGCTTGAGGCCGTCGTGAGCGAAGTCAGTCGGTATCACGGACCCATCGACATCCTGGTCAACAACGCCGGGCTGGCCCGCCACAATCGCATCGAGGACGTCTCCACCGAGGAGATAGACCTCATGTGGGCGGTGAACGCCAGGGCGGTGATGGTCCTGAGTCGCGACGCCTTCCGGCACATGGCTGGTCGTGGTGGGCAGATCGTCAATGTCGTGTCGACGGCTGGCTTGCGCGGCGGACCGGGGGAGGCGGTGTACTCCGCGACCAAGTTCGCCGTACGCGGCTTCAGCGAGAGCTTGGCCGAGGAGGGGCGGGTCCGCGGTATCCGGGTGCACGCGGTGTTCCCCGCTGGCGTCGACACCGAGTTCTGGACTGACGCCACCGCAGCTGGGCCGGGGGTTGACCCTACTGATCGGTTCCTCGCTCCCGCCGACGTGGCTGCTGCCATCGTCCATGCGTTGAGTCGGCCCTCCCACATGCATGTGCCCGAGCTCGTGCTGCGCGCCGTCGGCGACGCTGACCTAGCAGGCATCGAAGCAAAGCTCGAGTGGTTTCGCTCGTGACCGGCCGCCTCGTTGGTCAGACGATCTATAGCAAAGCCAACCGGAGGCGATTCGAGCACTGGACGTGGATCCCTGACGGCGACGGTCCCTTCCCGCTCGTCGTCCTGCTCCACGGTGTCTACGACGCGGGCGGGTTCGTATGGTGGCATCAGGGCGACGCGGCGGTGACGGCGGCGCGACTCGTGAGGGACGGCGTCATCCCTCCTTCTGTCGTCGTCATGGCCGGTGACACCGGAGCGGAGTTGGGGACCGGCTACTGCGATTGGGCGGACGGCACCGCGTTTGCCGAGACCTATATCGTCGATGAGTTGCTTCCGTGGCTCGACAACACCCACCCTCTCGACGGAACGCGTGCGATCGCCGGTCTCTCGATGGGGGGCTACGGAGCGCTGCTGTTGGCGCTTCGCAACCCGGGGCTCTTCGCCTCAGCGTCGGCGACCAGCGGATTCTTCTCTCCCCGTCGGCTGTTCGACTTTGTTCCGGATGCCACCAACCGCATGTGGGTCGACGCCGCGTCTGAAGCCGAGCACGACGTCGGTGAGCTCCTGCTGCAGCCGGGGCGACGGACCCAACTCGCGATCGCCTTCGATTGCGGGACCGAAGACGAACTCATCAAGGAAAACACCTCCATGCACGAACGGTTGCAGGCTGCCGGCGTTCTGCACGGATACGCCGAGCACGCTGGCGGGCACACGTGGGACTACTGGCGTGAGCACCTGCCCGATCATCTGCGCTTCCATGCCGGTGCGCCAGGCCCGCTCAGCCCGTGACGCCAACCGTGCGCCTGAACTCGGGCGGTCTCGGCATTGGCGACGAGACCCGAACCGTGTTGTCAGGGGAGGTTCACTACTGGCGGATCGACCCGAGCAATTGGGCCAAGGTGCTCGACGCGGTTGTCGAGACCGGATTCACCATGATCTCCACCTACGTGCCGTGGTGCGTTCACGAGACCGACCGGGGCTCGTATGACTTCAGCAAGGGGCGCAACATCAAGGCCTTTCTCGCCATGGTGCACGAGCGGGGACTCCTGGCCATGGTCAGGGTCGGCCCTGACACCGGAGCTGAGCTCGAGACCTCGGGCTGGCCCAAGCGGATTTTTGATGACGCCGACTGCCAAGCACGGCGCCCGGACGGCGAGCCGTACCTGTTGATCACTGCCACCGGTCATGGCTTCCCGCCCTCGTATGCCTCGGCAATCACGCTTCGGGAGGTGCGCGCTTGGTACGAGGAGGTGATCCCCCGCCTAGCGCCACTCCAATATCCTGCCGGGCCGATCGCCGCATGCCAGGTCGACAACGAGATGGGTTTCCACTTCCAGCCGAACACCTTCGCCATGGACTATCACCCTGATGCCGTCCGGCAGTGGCATTCGTTCCTGAGCGGTCACTTCTCGGCCATCGATGCGCTGAACCAGGTGTGGGGGACGAGCTACGGCGCGTGGACCGACATCGAGCCGCCCACTGACGGGAGCGATCACCCTGAGGCGCGCCGGATTGCTTGGGTGATGTGGCGGGAGCATCACCGTCGCAGCACGATCGCCGAGTTCGCGGGGTGGGCCAGAGAGCTTGGCATGACGTCGGTGCCCATCACCCATAACGACTACCCGCGCACGGCTACCCCGATGGATCTGGGCGCCTTGGAGTCGACGGGCGCCGTCGATTGGGCTGCGGCCGACGTTTACGCCACGCGGCCAGGCGGGCGCTTCGTCCGAGATCTGGCCCGCACTCTCGCGGGCGGCTCGAAGCTGCCGTTCCTGGCCGAGCTCGGGGCCGGGTGGCTCACGCTGCCCTGGCTCCTTCCGCTGGAGACATCGGCCGAGGACGAGGCCGTCATCTCCTTGCGTGGGTTCTTCAGCGGGGCCAAAGCCGGCAACGTCTACATGTTGGTCGAACGCGACCGGTGGTACGGCAGCCCACTCTCGGTCGACGGCACCCTTCGGCCTAGCGCCGCGATGTACCCGCGTCTCCGCGCGCTTCTGGACGAGATCGGCTGGACCGAACTGCGCCGCGAGCGTTCCGTGCTGCTGGTCGAGAACCGGGCCGAGCAGCGCCGCGTGGCGGCTCGTGACACGCTCGGCGCGGTGGTGCCTTGCTTCTCACAGTTGCTGCCACTCGATCAGCGTTTGACCCGCATCGCCGACCCGCACACCGACGACGTAGAGAGGTGGGATCGCGAGCTCGCCCGTGTCCTTGACCATGCGGGCGTCGATCTCGATCGGGCCGCATCATCGTCTCTTCCGGACCTTGGGGTCTACGACCTCGTCGTTGTGCCGGTCTTCGAGTTGCTCGACCGCACGGCTGTTGTGTCGCTCATCGAGGCGGCGCGCCGTGGCACGGTCGTCGTCGTCGGGCCCGGCCAGCCTGTCCGCGACGAGTGGTTGTCGGCCGTGAGTGGCGACTTGGCCCAGGTGTCGCACGCGATCACGGAGCCGGACGAACTTCTGCCACTGCTCCCAGGATCCTTTTTCACCCGAGACCATTCAGCCGTGGATCTGCACGAGTGGCGCGCCCCAGGTCGGACCGTCCTCGCCGTGTTCAACAGTCGCGCGGAAACGGTCACAGCGACGGTGTCGTTTCCCGGCCGGCGCCGGTTCAGGACGCTCTGGGCTGGCCCGCATGAGTCGGATGGCGTTGCGGTGACCGCATTGGGGCAGTTGGCCGTCGAGCTGATGCCGTACGAAGCACGGGTCTACGCGGTAGACGAGTCGGCATGATCCACCCGGGGGTCGCCATCGTCGACGTCGAGCCAGATGGATTCAGCGCGGTGTGCGTCGCTCTCGCCCGTCGCGACCTTGCCGCCACGCAGACCGTGAGCGTCGCCCACCGATCGGGTGTCGTGCGCGCCATCGTCCACTCGGTCGACGGCTTGCTGCCCGGGCCATTCGATCCCGTCGAGGACCCCAGGGCCACGGCCGTCACGCTCCGGTCAAGATTCGACGCGGACACGGTCGTTGTCATCGACGAGGAGCAGCTCGGCGACCTGTCTGCGCAGTTGACCGAGCTGGGGCGTACGTGCGACTCGCAGGGTGAGCTGTTGTGGCGCGCCCGTCAACTCTGGCACGAGCACCCTGCGGTCGTGACGGTTCCCGCCCCGTCTCCGCCGCGCTGGCTTCTCGTTGCTGAGATCTTGGCATCCGTGCCCGACGGGGAGTGGGTCGTCCTGCGGGCCGAGCGAGCCGAGCGCGGACCCTTCGTTCTTGCCGGTCAGGTCGACCAGGGCCTCCTTGTGCGCATCACCTCGGTCGAGCCACCAGACGGAGTGGCGATCGAAGTAACCGCCGCGCTCGGCGTGTTCGAAGCCGTGCTTGGGTCGTCCGACCCATACGCACAGCTACGCGCCGCGCTGGCCGACGGGAGCATTCGCACCACCAACCTTCCGGTACTGAAGTGAGCGCTCCCACGCTTGTCTCGGCCGTCGCTACCCCGGATGGCACCCTCCTCAACACGGAGGTCTACCTGCCCGCGGGGGATGGCCCGTTCCCGGCGGAGCTCCTACGCACGCCCTACGGCCCGGCTGACCGGGCGGACGACGCGGCGCGCATGGTTCGCGACGGCGTGGCGGTCGTCGTCCAGAGCTGTCGGGGGCGCTTCGGAAGTGGGGGAGCGTTCGATCTCGGCCTGGCTGATGCGGCCGACGGCCCCTCGGCGGTCGCCTGGATCCGGCAGCAGCCATGGTCGGACGGCCGTGTGGCGCTCTGGGGTTTCTCTTACGGCGCGTACACCCAATGGCAGACGGTCGGCAGCGGCATCGAGGTTGGCCCTTCGTGCCCGAGCATGGGCCCGCCGCCGTGGCGCGGCCTCGACTTCCGGCGCGGCGGGGCCATCGAACTAGCCGCCTTGGCTCATTGGTTGCCCCGGCAAGCTGCCCACGGCGCGATCGCATCTCCTCCAACACAAGCCGCTGAGGTTTTCGCACGGGCTTTCGAGCCCGACTCGGTGCTCGCCGCCGACGAGCAGATCGACCTGGCCGCGGCTCTCGACCATCCGACGCTCAATCATCATCCGCTCACCGACCCATGGCCGGTCGGCGGTCGTGGCGAGTACGGCAGGCTTTGGCAGTCGGTGTTCTCAAGCCCGGGGAATGGGCTGCCCAGCCGGGCGACGCGGCGCCTGCCCATTGGGCCTGCGCTGGTGGTCGGCGGTTGGTATGACCTCTGGTCAACCGAGCAGACCGAAGCTTGGCGCTGGGTTCGCGCCAACAGCTCGCCGACTCACCAGGCCGACCACCGCCTAATAATGGCGCCGGCCGGCCACGGTTTCCATCCGTTGACTGGTATCGATGTTGGTCCGACCGCGGACCGGTTCGGCCTCGACCTCGACCACCGGTGGGCGGTCGAATGGCTGCAGGATGATCCCGGCGAGCTTCGGTCGCTCGCTCCGGTGACGTGGTTTTTGATCGGCGCAAACGGGTGGCGTTCCGCGACGGACTGGCCGCCACCGAGCGCGCACGCTCGGCAGTGGAGTCTCGGGGCCGACGGCTGTCTGTCTGACACCGTTGCCGTCGCGGGCGAGTCGCGACTGCCGTGCGACCCTCGCAGCCCCGTGCCAACGCGCGGTGGATCAGGCATGCTGCTCCCGCCTGGCCCGTGGGAGCAGGCCGGCCTCTCCGGTGACGATCGCGATGACGTGGTTTCGTTCGTTACCGAGCCGTTGAACCGCGACCTTGATATTGCCGGGCCTGTGCGGCTCGACGTGACAGGAAGTGCCGATGTGCCCGACTTCGACCTAGCGGCGAAGTTGGTCGACGTAAGCCCGTCAGGAGTTGCCATGAGCGTCTGCGACGGGATCGCCCGCGCCCGCTGGCGTGCGGGCAACCGACCCGCGCTGGTGCAGCCCGGCGAGGCCGTCTCGCTGACCGTCCAGCTCGGCACCGTCGGATACCGCGTTCGCCGCGGGCATCGGCTTCGGGTCGACGTGGCCGGTACCAACTTTCCGCGGTACCTGCCGAATGCCCACACCGGTGCGCCCGAGGGATCCGACCTCGCCCATGAGGTGCGGCCCGCCATCATCATCATTCATCACGGTCCGAGGCACTATCCCGTGCTGTCTGTGCACGTCCTTTCTGGAGAGTCCGAATGACGATGTCCTCGCTTGGCTTCTTGGGGTGGCCCTCGCCGTTGCTCGACGAATCGGTGTCGGCCGACCCCTTCGTCGGCGCCCGACTCGACGGCGACCAGATCGTGCTGGTGTTGGCATCGGGCGCCGAGATGGACTGCAACGTGTCCACCGCCGGCCCTGGGATCGTCCGCGTCCGCGTTGGTGAGGAGCTCCCCGAGGCTGTCGTCGAGTCGGCGATGCTCGCTGGTCCCATCGCGGATACTCCGCTGGCCCTCAGCGCCACCGATGGTGGTGTGCGGGCAATTGGTGCGGGCGTCGACCTCGTGATCGAGGGGTCGTCGCTGCATTTGGGGGCCTTTCATCGTGCGAGCGAGATTGCCGTCATCGGCAAAGGTCTGATGAGCGCTGGTCGTCTGGTCGATAGCAGGGGCGAGCACGCGGGCTGGATGGAGACCGTCTCGCTCGCACCGGGTAGTGGCGTCTACGGCGGCGGAGAGAGTTTTCAAGGGCCCGACCTGCGCGGTCGGGTGCGGCGCCTGGTGAATGCGGAGACCCACGGCGCGTCGGGCCTCGATTTCTCTTACCTCAACGTGCCGTTGTTCTGGTCCGATGCGGGATGGGGGGTCTTCGTTCACACCGGCGGGCCGGTCCGAGCAGACCTGGGCGCGACGCACTCCGAGGTGGCTGCAGTGGCGACCGAGGACGTGACTCTCGACATGTTCATCATCGCGGGCGCGACACCTGCCGAGATTCTCGCCCGCTACTTGTCGTTGACCGGGCTGCCCGGCGCGATGCCGCCGTGGGCGTTCGGCGTTTGGTCGAGTCGTTGCTCGTATCTCTCCGAGGCCGAGTTGCACGAGGTCGTCGATGGCTACCGCGACGCCGACTGCCCGGTCGACGTCGTGCACGTCGACGCGTGGGTCGAAGGCAACGTCATCGAGGACCTGGCATGCAATTGGTCAATCGATCGCGAACGGTTCCCAGAGGGTTGGGTGCAGCGACTGGGTGAGCGAGACGTACGGGTGTCGCTCTGGCACAACCCCTACGTCATCGATGGATCGCCCCTCGCCGACGACCTGACCCGTCGGGGCCTGCTGGTCGTCGGTGGCGATGGCGAGCCGGCTCGAACACCAGACAAACTCGACCGCCTCATCGTCGACTTCACCGAGCCCGCCGCCGTCGCCTGGTGGAAGGAGCAGGTGAAGGCGACCATGAGCGTCGAAGGGAACGCCGCATTCAAGCCTGACTTCGCCGAGGAGCTTCCCCTCGACGCGCTGATGGCCGATGGGCGGTCGGGCCTCCGCGTCCGCAACGAATACGCGAACCGCTATCAGGCCGCCACCCACGAGGCGATGAGCGAGGCGCTCGGCGACGATGCCGTCGCGCTCTTTTGTCGGTCGGGAACAGCTGGCGCCCAGCGCTACCCGTGCCATTGGGTGGGGGACACCCCTTCGACGTGGGACGGCCTCGTCACGGCACTCCGCGCCTGTCTGTCGCTGTCGCTGTCCGGTTTTGGCTTTGTGAGCCACGACATCGGCGGATTCTGGACGGGGAAGAGCCACGACTGGGTCAAGGAAGCGTTCCAGGTGATGGACAACAAAGACATCCCCGCTGATGTGGATGGAGAGCTGTTTGGTCGGTGGGCGCAATGGGGTGCGTTGTCGCCCGTCATGCGGTTTCACGGAACCGGGCGCCGCGAGCCTTGGGCCTATGCCGAGCCATGGGGTCCCGTCGCCGTCGAGGCCTGCCGGCTCCGGAGTCGGCTCCATGATGACCTTGTGGCCGCGGCCAACGAAGCGACAACCACCGGTGTGCCGATGATGCGGTCGATGGTTCTGGCCTACCCCGACCACGTCGAGGCCGCGTCCGCTGAGGCGTCGTTGCAGTATCTGCTTGGTCCTGATCTTCTCGTCGCCCCCGTGCTGCAACCCGGCGGCGCGCGCACCCTGTGGGTACCACCGGGGCGATGGGAACCTCTCCTCGGCCTCGAGCCAGTGGAGGGCCCGGACTGGGTGACCGCGAGGTGCACACCCGAGCAATTCCCGGTGTGGCGGCGCGTGGCGCCGGCCCGATGACCGAGCCCGGTTGGTGGGAGGGAGCGGTCCTCTATCAGGCCTACTTGCGCTCGTTCGCCGACGGCAATGGCGACGGCGTCGGTGACCTGGATGGCTTACGTGATCGGCTCGACCATCTGGTTTGGCTCGGCGTGGATGCGGTGTGGCTGACTCCATGCTTCCGGTCGCCGATGATCGACCACGGCTATGACGTGGCGGACCCGCGCGACATCGACCCGCTCTTCGGCGACCTGGCGACGCTCGACGGCCTCGTTGCCGACGCTCACCAGGCCGGGCTGCGGGTGATCGTGGAGTTGGTTCCAAACCACACGTCAGATCAGCACGCCTGGTTCCAGCAAGCACTCGCTACCCCCGTCGGGAACGCGGCACGTGACCGCTACATCTTCCGTCCTCCGGCGGCGAATGGCGCCCGACCCAACAACTGGCGCTCGGTGTTCGGAGGTCCGGCATGGACGCTCGACCCGGCCAGCGGCGAATACTGGCTGCACCTCTTCGCACCAGAGCAACCCGACCTCAACTGGCGCAACCCAGAGGTCGCGGCCGACGCGGAAGCAACGCTTCGGTTCTGGCTTGACCGCGGCGTCGACGGTTTCCGGATCGACGTCGCACACGGGTTGTT
>JBPCMH010000419.1:0-4106 GCA_051002495.1 Acidimicrobiales bacterium | reverse complement strand
GATCGGCCCGCGACGACACGACGGCATCGCCGTCGACCACGAGGATTGGGGTGAAGCTGACCTGGTCGCTGTCGGCGTGAAGCAGCTCAACCTCGAGCTGCTCGCCTTCGGCAACCCGGTACTGCTTGCCACCGCTGGAGATCACTGCGTACATGGGGGTGTCTGCCCTGCTCTAGTCGTCGGGGGAACCGGTCGATGATAACGGCCCCGCCGAGTGGGGGGCCAGTCAGCCACGCCAACCACGGGCTGGTGACGGCGGCGGCAGGTCACAAGAGCTGTTCGTCGAACACGATGCCACGGCCCTTGCAAGTCGGGCAGTTCTCGCTGAATGACTCCACCAGGCCCTCGCTGACCCGCTTCCGGGTCATCTCGACCAAGCCCAGCTCGGAGATGTCGAAGACCTGGGTTCTGGTCTTGTCCCTGGCCAGGGCATCGCGGAACACGCGAATCACCTCGGCCCGATTCTTCATGATCTCCATGTCGATGAAGTCGATCACGATGATGCCGCCGATGTCGCGCAACCGCAGCTGGTGGGCGACCTCCTCGGCGGCTTCGAGGTTGTTCCGGAACACCGTTTCCTCGAGGTTCGACTTACCCACGTTCTTACCGGTGTTGACGTCGATCACCGTGAGGGCTTCGGTCCGTTCAATGATGAGCGAACCGCCGGACGGAAGCCACACCTTGCGATCGAGCGCCTTGTGAAGCTGCTCGTGGACGTGGTGCCGCTCGAACAGCGGCAGTCCCTCGGCCGCGTGGTCGTAGTACTCGACGCGATTTGCCAGCTCCGGGCTGATCGACTCGACGTACTCCTTGACCTCCTCGAAGATGGTCGGGTCATCGATCGCCACACCTCGGTGCGCGCGGCTGAACTCCTCGCGGATGACCCGGACGGCCATATCGGGCTCCCGGTAGAGCAGCGCTGGGCCCTTTGAGTCTCGAGCCAGCGCCTCGATGGCCTCCCACTGGCTAAGGAGGCGACGCACGTCGCGGCTGAGCTCCTCGGTCGTGACCCCCTCAGCGGCGGTACGAACGATGATGCCGTGGTGGTCGGGCTTGACGTCGTCGAGGATCTTGCGGAGGCGCTTGCGCTCGTCGTCACCTAGTCGCTTCGAAATGCCGTAGGTCGAGCTGTTCGGGATGAGCACCACAAACCGGCCCGGCAGCGACACCTCCTGGGTGAGCCGAGCCCCCTTCGAGCCGATCGGGTTCTTCGTGACCTGGCACATGATGGTTTGTCCCGACCGCAGCAACTGCTCGATGCGGACGTCGGCCTTGGGCTTAGCGCCGGGATCATCGACGTCGTCTGGGTCGTAGCGGACGTCGCCGCGGTACAGCACGGCGTTCTTGGGCGTGCCGATATCGACGAACGCGGCTTCCATGCCCGGCAGCACGTTCTGCACCCGGCCGAGGTAGATGTTGCCGTCGATCTGGGTTGCATCATCCTGGGGTCTGGATACGTAGTGCTCGATGAGGTGCCGACCTTCGAGGACCGCAATCTGGGTCACCTCGGGCAGGACATGCACACACATGAAGTACCGGCCGATGGGCTTGCCGTTGCGCTCCTCGCCCTTTCGCTTCTCCATCGTCTCCGCGTCGAGCTCGATGGCCTCACCGGTGGCGTACTGCACCGCGCCGGTCGCCCCGGACGCCGATTTGCTCCGACCTCGGCCGCCACGACGGCGTCGCTTCTTCTTGGGCCCCTGTCCCTCGCGCTGACCGCTGCCCGACTCGTTCCGGGCGCGCTGGGCACTCGTGCCGTTGTTCTCATTCTCGCCGCTCTTGCTGTTGCTGGCGCTCGGCGGTCGCGCTGGACGCGTGTCGCCGATCTTGGGCCGGCGCACCTCGGCCTCAGCCGCCGCCACCGGCGACGGCCGACCTTCGTTTGGTCGGTCGGGGAGGTCGTCAGGCCGGCGGTCGTACTCGCTCGCATCCTCGGGGTGATCTGGGCCGTCACCAGCATCGGTACGACCGTGGTCGCTCTCGACTTGAGGACGGTCGGTTCCCGACCCGCTCTGGGCCCGGCTTCTTCCTCGCCCGCCGCGCGATCCGCGGCGCCGCTTCTTCGGTGCCGCAGGCTCCCGTGCTTCAGATGCCGGTTCGACCGCCGATCCCGAAGCTTGCTTCGGCTGCGGGCTGCGATCCTGACTGGAGGTTTCCCCCGTCGGCGCGCTCGCGGCCCCGGAACGGGGCTCGATCTCTTCGGACATGGTGTTCCCTTCTCATGACACCCGCTCCATGGCGGGTGGCGCGTCCGTCGCGGGCAGCGGGAGGATGTCCTGCTGCGCGCCGTCGCGCTCGATCCATTGGTGGGTCCGGCACACCCGCCGCTCGCCCAGTTCGGGCGACATGGCGGCGAGCAGCTCGGATGGGCGCAAGGCCCGGGTTTGACTAGCCAGTTCGGCGATGAGCCGCACGCCTTCGTCGGGTCGGTCTGGTTCGACCGGGGCGTCGACGGTGAGGCTCACCAGGGCCGGCCTGACGTCGTCAGTGACGGGCTTGCCCTTCCGTTCTCTGGTCACGGTGATGATGGATGCGGCCAGGGCCGTGTCGACGAACTCCTGCAGCCGCTCGGCACGACAGCCGCTGACGATGATGTCCCACTCACAAGACACCACCTGGTGCTGGAGCGAGTCGCCGCTTCGATCGATCTCGGCCGCGGCCAGCGCCTCGACTCCAACCGGGAGGGCTGGCGTGAGCAGTGCCGGTAGCCCATCAACGTCGACCGGTCGCTCGTCTGAAGGCTCAAAGTCGATGTCGAGGTACTCGGCAACCGACTCATACCCGGTCGGCAGGGCCAAGCCGAACGCCATCTTCGGACGAGGTGAGAACCCTTCGGTGTAAGCCACAGGTAGATCGGCCCGTCGGATGGCTCGCTCCCACATGCGGGCCACGTCCCGGTGGCTGGTCCAGCGGACCTTGCCCGTCTTGGCGAAGCGGAACCGGACTCTCATTCCGGCCTACCAGCCAGCAGCGCGACCGGCACGTAACCACCGTCGGATAGATCTTGGCCCGTCCCCTGGCTCCCGCCCGCGGGGGGCGTGGCCGACGCCACCACGTGCTCGATGCCGAACTCCGTGCAAGCACCGCAGTCGTAGCAAGGGGTCCAGCGGCAGTCCTCAGTGCCAGTCACCGCGAGCGCGTCTTGCCAATCGCCCCAGAGGAAATCCTTGTGGAGGCCAGCGGAGATGTGATCCCAAGGAAGGATCTCGCTCTCGGAGCGATCCCTGAACACGTCCTGCTCGACGGATCGGCCATTGGCGGCCATGGCCGTCTGCCACAAGGACAGGTCGAAGCACTCCGACCACTCCTGGAATGTGCCACCGGCTCGCCAGACGTCCTCGATGACCCGGCCCAGTCGCCGGTCGCCCCGGCTGGCGATGCCTTCAGCCAGCGTGGCTTTCGGATCATGCCAACGCAGGTTGACGCCTTTGTCGCGGCGGACCGCGTCCTTCAACAGGTTGACCTTGCGCTGCAACTCTTCCGGCGTGTCCTGCCCGAACCACTGGAACGGGGTCTGGGGTTTGGGCACGAAGCCACCGACCGACGCGTTGACCGTGACCCGGTTCGAGAAGCGCTTGCCGATCTTGACGCAGTTGCGGGCCAACTCCGCGATGCCCAGCACGTCGTCGTCAGTCTCGGTGGGTAGGCCGATCAGGAAGTAGAGCTTGACCCGCTGCCAGCCCTGGCTGAACGCACTCTCGACCGCGCCGTACAGGTCTTCCTCGCGGATGAGCTTCGAGATGACCTGACGCATCCGCCACGTGCCGCCCTCTGGCGCGAACGTGAGGCCGGTGCGGCGCACCTTGGCGATCTCGCTGGCGATCCCAACGGTGTAGCCGTCGACCCGCAGGCTGGGCAGGCTCACCGACACCTGACCACCGCACGCCGGGTCGTTGATGATGCCGCCGACGACCTCATCGATGCCGGAGTAGTCCGCGCTGGAGAGCGACGTGAGGCTGACCTCGTCGTAGCCCGTTCGCTTTAGCCCCTCGGACACCATCGTGGCGACCTGCTCGGCAGGTCGCTCCCGAACGGGACGGGTGATCATCCCGGCCTGGCAGAACCGACAGCCTCTTGTGCAACCGCGGAAGATCTCAACGTTGAGC
>JBPCMH010000418.1:0-4718 GCA_051002495.1 Acidimicrobiales bacterium | reverse complement strand
CTTCTCCCCCGCGCCGGCCGCTAACCCCGCGGCCGCATCCCGCCTCGCACGTCTGTGAAGGAATTCCGCCATATGTGGCGGAATTCCTTCACAGACCAGGGACGAGGGCGTGCCCTTCAGTCGTCGTCGGCGGCCTTGAGGGCGTTGGCCACGTCGGTCGGGACAGTCCATCCGGCTGGTGGTCGGTGGTGTTCGGCTGCCCACGCCACCGTCAGGGGGTCGGCTCCGGCCGCCTCCAAAGAGCCCGCCCCTCGTCGATCGTGGGTCAGATAGCGGGCGATTCGCCCGTCACCATCGGCCGCCCGTGCGGGGCTGACCATCCCAGCCAAGGTGGCCACGGCCCGGCCCACGGCGCCAAGGCCAGCCTCGACCTTGCCGACGTCGTGCAGCAACGCTGCGGCGATCACCGGCCGCGGCGTCGGCGAGCCGATCATGGCCACGGTCCGTCGAGCCACGCCGATCGCGTGGCGCCGGTCCGGCCCCGACATCCGGTTCCAGAGCGCCCGCTCCCCGTCCACGAGGTGCGACTGAGCCCAGGTGTCGTCGACCGGGGCAGGACCCCGCGGATCGAGCATGCCGACGAACCGGCGAACGAGGTGGCCAGCCGAGCCGAACCGAGCTACAGCAGGGCGAGCCATAGCCGTATCCCTGGCGTGATGAGTTTGGCGAAAAAGCCGGGGACGAACAGGAACAGCACCACCAGCACCATCATCGAGTACTTCTGCATGGAGTACCACTGGGTCAGGTACCGGTCGGGCACGAGGCGCTCGATCAGCGCGGAGCCGTCAAGCGGGGGCAGCGGGATCATGTTGAACACCGCCAGCACCACGTTGGCCAGGCCGAAAAGGAAGAGGCAGGCCGCCACCGTACCGGCGCGCTCAAGAAGGGTCCCGAACACAAAGTCGCTCACCAGCCGATCACCATTCGGTCTCGGCGAAAGGGCCAACAATCCGATGGTGGCGAACCCGACCAGCACGAGGTTGGTCGCCGGTCCGGCCAGGCTGACGAGCACAGACTGGCCGCGTGGCTTGCGGAGCCGCCCGGGACGGACCGGCACCGGCTTGGCATACCCGAAGGCGCTGCCGGTGCTCAGCACCATGATTGCGGGCAGGATCAGCGTCCCGAACGGGTCAACATGCTTGATCGGGTTCAAGGTCAGGCGGCCAGCTTCCTTGGCCGTGGTGTCGCCGAACCACAAGGCCACGACGCCATGAGAAACCTCGTGGAGGATGACCGAGGGCACCAGGACGGCAAAGAACAGCAGCGCGTCGGGCCCAACTCGGCCAGAGCTGATGAGCCACGCGATGCCGGCAACGGCCAGCACCACCAGCACAGCGTTCTGGACCGGCGTGTTCGGGCCGCGCGGCGGGCGAGGACGAAACGCCGGATGAGGCTGGCCGGCTGGTTCAGCGCCAGGCAGCCGGCGTCACCGTTTCGAGGCGCAATCGACGCACTGATGAGCGGCCGGCATGGCCTCCAGCCTGGCCTCGTTGATGGCCTCGCCGCACGTGTCACAGATCCCGTATTTCCCCTCGTCGATGCGATGAAGGGCGATCTCCACCTCTTCGATCTGCTCCTTGAGGGTGGTGGCGAGCGCCTCGGCTTCGCCCCGCTCGGCGGTGACCTGGCTGGAGTCGGCAAAGTTCTGGTCGTACTCCAAGCCCCCCGATTCACCGAACCCGAGCTCGGTCAACCGCCCGCGCAGGTCCTCTCGCTCCTGCTCAAGTTTGGCGCGCAACACCGCGGTGGTCGACTCGTTCGGCATGGCGAACAATCCTACCGTTCCGCACCGGCGGCATCGGTCACATTGCCGCCAGAGCCGCGTCCAGATCAACGGCGTCCACCCCGAGGGCCTCCGCGACCACGCTGTTCGTCACTTGGCCGCCGACGGTGGTGACCCCACCTCGCAGCGCCGGGTCAGCTTCGACGGCCCCCCGAACGCCGTGATCGGCCACCGAGGCGATATAGGGAAGCGTGGCGTTGGTCAGCGCATAGGTCGAGGTGTGGGGCACGGCACCGGGGATGTTGCCAACCGCGTAGTGGATCACGCCGTGTACCTCATAGACGGGGTCGCTGTGGGTGGTCTCCCTCGTGGTTTCGATACAGCCGCCCTGATCCACGGCCACGTCGACGATGACCGCCCCCTGCTTCATTCCCCGAACCATCTCGTCGGTCACGACGGTTGGGGCCCGCCCTCCCGGCAGGAGAACCGCGCCGATCACGAGGTCGGCCTCGGCAACGGCGCGCTCAACCGCTCCACGGTTGGACGCGAGCGTCATGATCCGACCCTGATGAATCTGGTCCACAAAGCGGAGCCGATCGAGGTTCTTGTCGAGGAGAATCACCTCGGCCTCCATCCCCTGGGCGATCCACGCTGAGTTCCACCCGACATTGCCAGCACCGAGCACAACGACCCGAGCCGGCCGAACCCCTGGCGCCCCGCCCAGGAGCACCCCACGGCCGCCGTTCTCCCGCTCGAGGTAGTGCGCCCCAACCTGGGTAGCCATCCGCCCGGCCACCTCGCTCATCGGGGCGAGCAGTGGAAGGCCACCGTTGGCGAGCTGCACCGTCTCATACGCCAGCCCGGTCACGCCAGCCGCCAGCAAGGCCCGACCGACCTCCGGATAGGCCGCGATGTGGAGGTAGGTGAATAGGATCCCGCCAGCTCGTAGCTGCAGCCACTCAGAAGCCTGCGGCTCCTTGACCTTTACGACCATGTCGGCCGACCACGCATCGTCGACGGTCACCGCGTCGGCCCCGGCGGCCTCGAACTCAGCGTCGCTGATCGAAGATCCAAGACCGGCGCCACGCTCGACGAGAACACGATGCCCGGCCGCGACGAGCTCTCGGACCCCGTCGGGCGTCATCGCCACGCGGTATTCGCTGTCTTTGGTCTCTCGCGGTACGCCGACGATCATGGACTCACCGTACCGCTGCCTAAACCACGGCCGGTGCAAGGCCGTTTGGTCCACCGCAAATCCAGCGGTGTCGAATCGGCCTCTTCTCAGGCAGGCTTCATCCGAGAACGGATCGGGCCAGGCTCAAGCCGATGATCGTCTTGGCGTCGATGAGGCGGCCGTCGGCGATCATGCCCGGCACATCGTCGAGGAGCACCCGCTCGATCGTCATCGCCGCCTCCTCCGGACCCTGCAGATCACGCTCGGTCGGTTCGAGGTCGAGCCCGAGGTAGGTATACGACAGCTCATCGCAGAAGCCGGGCGAGTTGTAGAACCGCGCCAGAAGCTCCATGCGGCCGGCGCGCATGCCGATCTCTTCGACCAACTCGCGTCTTGCCGTCACATCGGGGGCCTCGCCGGGAACGTCGCGCTTGCCGGCCGGGATCTCGAGGAGGCTGTCGTTGATTGCCGCCCTGAATTGCCGCACCAGAAGCACGGCGGTTCCGTCCTCGATGACCGGCACCACGCTGACCGCGCCCGGATGATGCACGATGTCGCGATCGAAGACTTCGCCGGCTGGCCCCTCGAACGTGGCCGTGCCAACCGAAATAACTGCGCCGGCGAAGACCTCTTGCTCACCGGTCTTCCGGAAGCGGGCGACCACTAGAGGTCGATGAGGCGAGGGTTGCGGCCCTCGGCCCGGTCGAGCGAGGCTCCCACAAACTCGAAGAACAGCGGGTGGGGCCGGTCGGGGCGGCTCTTGAACTCTGGGTGGGCCTGCGTGCCGACCCAGAACGGGTGACCAGGCAACTCGATGAACTCGACCAAACGGCCGTCAGGAGAGGTCCCCGAGCAGGACAGCCCGGCGTTCTCAAGTCGGTTCCGATAGCGGGGGTTGACTTCAAGGCGATGGCGATGCCGTTCGAAGACAACCGGCTCGCCGTAGGCCTTCTCGACCTGCGAACCGGGGGCCAGCTTGGCCACATACGCGCCGAGGCGCATCGTGCCGCCCATGTCGACCACGTTGCGCTGCTCGTCCATGAGATCGATGACCAGGTGCTCAGCATCCGGGTCGAGTTCACGCGAGCTGGCACCGGCGAGCTCGGCCACATTGCGGGCGTAGTCGATGACCATGACCTGCAGGCCCAGGCAGAGGCCAAGGCAAGGGATGTCGTGCTCACGGGCGTAGCCGGCCGCGGCGATCTTGCCCTCGATGCCTCGTTCGCCAAATCCGCCGGGAATCACGATGCCGTCAAGGTCGTGCAGGCGGCCGCCCGACAGCATGCCGCCGACTTCCTCGGCCTGAATCCAGTCGATCTCGACCTTCGCGCCATTGTGGAACCCAGCGTGACGCAAACTCTCGACCACCGACAGGTACGCGTCGGGCAAGTTGATGTACTTGCCGATCAGGCCGATCCGCAGCGGGGTGGTGGCCGCTTCGATCCGTTCGACCAACTGCCGCCACGTGGTGAGATCAGGCGGATCGAGGTCGTTGAAACCGAGGAGACTACACACGTAGTCGTCGAGGCCCTCCTCATTGAGCATGAGGGGCACGACATAGATGTCGTCGGCGTCCACCGCGTTGATCACCGCGTTGACGGGCACGTCGCACAGGTTCGAGATCTTGCGCTTGTGACCGTCGGAGATGGCGCGGGCCGAACGGCAGACGATGACGTCGGGCTGAATGCCCATGCTGCGCAGGTCGGTGACGCTGTGCTGCGTGGGCTTGGTCTTGTGTTCGCCACTCGGTCCGATGAAGGGCACGAGGGTCAAGTGCACGTAACAGACGTTGCCTCGGCCGACGTCGTTGCGGAACTGCCG
>JBPCMH010000417.1:0-6259 GCA_051002495.1 Acidimicrobiales bacterium | reverse complement strand
TACTTTTCGGAGACGCGAGACGCCTAGGCGTCAAGAACTTCCGCTGGCGCGACGTCGCGACGTCGCACCCGTTCGACGCCCTTACGGATCTCCCCGACCACCAGGACGCTGAGGTACAGCTCGTCGTCACCGACGTGCGCGATCCAGGCGGTGACTGCGCCATCCGCGCGTTCGCCCTTTCGGAGCTCCGAGATGACGTTGGTGTCGACCAGATACGTCACCAGTCGGGCTCGCGGCCGAGGTCGTCATCACGCCGAAAGTCGGCGTCCTCACCAACGTTCGGGATCGCCATCAGCACAGCTCGCAAGGGGGTCTTTGCCCCCGGCGCCAACGCCTGTCGGAGGATCTCGCGGTGCTCCTCCTCCGCCGAGTGCCCCCGCTCGGCGGCGCGGATCTTCAATCGTCGGACGAGCTCGTCGTCCAGGTTGCGCACGATCAGCTGCCCCATGGCAACCACCTCCCTCGCTCATCTGATATCAATGCTATCATCGGCATGGGCACCGTGGGGGAACCGGGCAGCCCAGACCCGGCCTGGTGTCGCTTGCAGACATCGCCCGCCGGACCGGGTGGACACGCGAGTACATCCGGCTGTTGGCCGCCGGGAAGCGGGGGCCTGGTGACTTCCCATCGCCTCACCGTGACTCGGCTCCGGCGCTGTACGCGTGGGCCGACGTCGTCGAGTGGCTGACCCGACATCCCTCAGCGGCAGCATCCGCCGAGCACATCCGCGACATGGAACGCGAACGCGAGATCGCGGGCGTGACCCGGTTCGCGAACGTCGCGCTCGAACTTGAGCACCTCGACCCCGACATGTGGCAGCGGGGACCTACCGGAGGTACGGACGTCGCTTCTCTGATCGAACGGAAGGGCGAAGCCGTCGGAGCCTGACCACTCTGGAGTCCGCTTCTCAGGGGACAGCCAGGGGACGGGAGCCTCGAGATGGCCCGGAACCGGCCGGGATGGACCGGGCCGCAGAATCGCGTTTGCCCTGCTCAGGGGCATGTACTGGGACGACGCGGGACCTGTCGGGACCCAGCTCGCCCGGCTCATAACCCGGAGGATCGCAGGTTCAAATCCTGCCCCCGCTACCACGGAAACCGGCTCATAGGAGCCGGTTTCTGCTTTTCCTGGCTCACGGGCCGACCTCGTGGCAACATCGTGGCAACGAAACGGATCGGGCCCCGGTGCGTACGGCTGCGGGTTGCTGAGGCGGCTGGGTGGAGATCGCTCGGCAACGACGCCTCTCTGTCAAGGGGTCGGTTTCGGGGGTGTTCGGGAGGGCAGGCGGCAGCGACCCGAGGTCGGCTGCGATCTCGGGTTCCGTGCCCGTGTCTGGGGATGTAGCGTGGTGCTCGGTCCGGGGTATGACTTGAACCAAGAGCCGGTGTGAGGGATGTTCAGCCGGTCACGCGGACGCGAGTCTCGTTCCCGTCTGTCGGCCCCGGGCCACCTCACGCCGTCGTTGATCGGCGAGCAGCCGGCGGTAGATCACATCCGAGAGCTGGCGTTTCAGCGCCCGCATCGCTTCGCCGTTGGTCTTGTGCTCGGCGAGCTTGCGTTCCAGGTAGCGCTTGCCGGGGCCGTTGTGGCGGACCTGGGTCACTGCGGCGATGTGGATGGCGGCGTTGAGCTGACGGTTCCCACCACGGTTGAGCCGGTGGCGTTTGCGGTCTCCTGATGATGCTTCGATCGGGGCGGTGCCGTTGTAGGCGGCGAAGTTCCCGGCGGAGCGGAACCGGCCCACGTCCCCGACGATGGTCAGGATGGTGGCGGCACCGATGTCACCGATCCCGAAGATCCCGGTCAGGGTGGTGCCGTGAGCTTGGAGTGCCTCATGGAGCCGGGCCTCGGTGGCCGGGATGCGCCGGTCGCACCAGCGCCAGTCATCGAGCAGCTGTTTGGCGATCTCGCGCCGCTCGATCTCGACAGGCGTGACTGGACGCACCGAACGCAGCACTTTGGCCGCGTTGGCGGCCGTGAGCTTGGTTGGTGCTCCTCCGGGGACCATCTCGGCAAGCAGCGCATGCAGCCGGCAGATGCTGCGGTGCCGGAAGTCCACCAGATGGCGGCGCCGGTCCAGGATCAGCCCCAGCACCTCGGAGAAGTCCTCGAGCTCCACCGTGCGGAGCCGATTCGGATGCGCGGCCGCGATCGCGACCGACCGGGCGTCGTGTTCATCGGTCTTGCGGGCGGACTTGCCCGACAGCTTGCGGGTGCGATGTGACAGCGACGCAGGCACATCAACGACCTGCTCACCAGCCATCACCAGCTGCTGTGAGAGCAACCGGCCCAGCCCGTTGACGTTCTCGACCGCCCAGATCCGCTTGGGCCAGTCCTCCGCCCAGCTCACCAGCCGGCCGACCTGCCGCCGGTCAGCGGCCACCCGCAGCTGCGCGGCGATCTCCTCGTCGTCGTCGAGCACCACCGCGGTGTGTGACCGCTTGTGCGGATCGACACCGATCACTTTCACTTCCATGACGTCCTCCTCGATAGATGGGACGCCGCGGTCGACAAACCTCATGCGAGCTCGATGCTCACCCTCTCTCGAGTCAGACCGCGACCGGGTCCCGGCGGGCAACAGCTCGTTGCAAAGTCAGCCCAAAGTCAGGGCGACAGGGCGTTATTGAGTCATCCCACCGGGACCCTCGAGACGCTAGGCCGCGGGCCCAACATCCCACCCCACACAACCATGAGGGCGTAATGCACTGATCGGGAGGCGTCGCCGTCCGCCGACCGATGGCGGTCCTTCGCGAGGACCGGGGTCCACGGCTGTCGCTCTGGTGTCCGCCGGCAACTGCTAGCTCGGCGATGTGGAGCTCTGGAGACTGAGATAAAACGCCTGTGGTTGTCGACCGGGCACACCGGATCTGTGAAGATGAGCTCAACCCGGGCGGCCCAAGACTGACCTCGACACTCGTCCTGAGAGCGGCGGGCGCACACCGTTCCCCACCCCAGGTGGCCGCGGCAGAGGTCGCGGAACTTGGCCCTCGGCAACCATGTCTTCAGAAGCATCGCCGCTGCTTCCAAGACACCGGAGGGATCACCATCGGAGGGTGCACGCTCATCGGCTACGGCAGCACACTGACGCCGCTCGACCGTCCGCCTGTCGACGACGACGGGGTGCGCCCCGACCAGGTCGAAGGTCCCGTTGCAAGTGGTTGACTGCGGACATAACGCGACCGAGTCACCGACGCGGCGACAGACGACGCTGGAGGTTGAAGATCATCAACCCCAACGGGCCGGCGAGGCATGCGAACGTCAGGGCCACGCGGCACCCGCCATCCGTCACCATCGAACAGCGCGCGGGGAAGTCCGGTCGTCTTGGTGGGATGGTGCTTCAGAGCAGGTGGACTCCCAGCAGGGCGATCCACGTCCAGTACACAACGATCAGGACGCGCTGTATCAACCCGGTCTTGGCGGCATCGCGACGGACGGCGACGACCGTGGAGACCGTCAGGACGAGGCCGGCCACCGCAGTGATCACCGTGTAGACCCTCCACCCACCGTCGAGACGTCCCGCCAGAGCCAGACAAGCCCCGAAGATCGCGATGAACATCACCGGCGCGGCCGCGTCATGGATCCGATGTTGCATGCTGGGGTCGGTTGGCATGCCTGGAGGAGTCCCGGGTGGGTAACCCAACGCCGGATCCATGCTGAAGAGCCCTGAGACGACGGCTCCTATGCCGAAAATCGCGACGAGGACAGACCCCACGACGGTGTCCAAGGCCTGACTCAAGCCAATGGCGAAGACGACCATTCCAAGTCCGAACTGCACGAAGTTGGCGATCTGAACCCAACCTCGGTCAGCCGAAGACGACAGCGCGCTGACCATGTGATAGGCGGGGTTGTAGCCAGGCCGCCGAGCGCCCTCGACGAAGGCGACCAGAAGGAACACCAGCGCCGAAACCACGCCGATGATCAGCGATGCGTCGGACATCGACTCCTCCTTCGTCATTGGGCGGCTCGCGGCATCGGAGCTCGAGCGTGTGGGTTCAGCGGTGGTGGCTTGGGGTCATCATCCGCGGCCACGGACTGGTTCTCGACCTGGAAGCGGCCAGCGTGTCTACTGGTTGTAGGAGTTCCTGACCGGCCTCGTCGGGGTTGTGTCTCCCGGAGGTGTCCACGATGGCGGGCTGTCCGCTCATCCGCCCATCAGGCGCGAGGCACGAACGGGAGACGTCATGCCAAGTGGGTCGGTGATGGCCGAACGGGTCGATGTGCTGGTGGTGGGGGCGGGCAGCGCGGGTCTGGCCGCCAGCTACCACCTCACCCAGGCGCGGATCGACCACCTGGTTGTGGACCGCAGTCTGGTCGGCCAGGGGTGGCGTGACCGGTGGGAGTCGTTCTGTCTGGTCACCCCGAACCGCATGGTCCAGCTGCCGGGATTCGACTACGACGGGGACGACCCGGACGGGTTCATGCTGCGTGACGAGGTCGTGGGGCATCTGGAGCGCTACGCCGCGTCGTTCGCGGCACCCCTACGACTCGGGATGGAGGTCACCGCCCTCCGACGCAACGAGGTCGGGTACGTCGCCGAGACCTCCGCCGGGCCACTTGAGGCACGGTCGGTGATCGTGGCCACGGGCGCGTTCTCCCTGCCGCGCATCCCGGCGGTGGCCGACGGCCTGCCAGACGAGATCTACCAGTTGCACTCGAGCCAGTTCCGCGATGCCGCATCGTTGCCGGACGGCGTCGTGCTGGTCGTTGGCAGCGGACAGTCCGGGGCACAGATCGCCGAGGAGCTCCGCGAGGCCGAACGGGACGTCGTGTTGGCGGTCAGTCACGCGGGCCGTGCGCCACGTCGTTACCGCGGACGCGACACGAGTTTGTGGCTGACGGAGCTGGGGTTCCTTGAGCAGACCGTCGACCGTCTCGAGGACCCGGCCCAGCAGTACGCGGCGAACATGCACGTCAGTGGGAAACGCGGCGGACACACGCTCAACCTGCACGCCTTCGCCCGCGATGGGATCCGACTGGTCGGCAAGATCGTCAGCGCCGCCGACGGCAGGCTGCACGTGGGCGACGACCTGCACACCCACCTCGCTGACGCTGACCGGCGGGCCAACGAGATCCGCACCGCCATCGACCATCACATCGCCGTGAACCGCATCGACGCGCCTGACCCCGACCCGGCAGACGACTACGACGGCACCGACGGGTTCGACCTCCCCTTCGCCCGCGAACTCGATCTTGCCGCTGAGGGCATCTCGACCGTCATCTGGGCCACCGGCTACCGGCACGGGTTCGACTGGATCGAGCTCGAGGTCACCGACAATCAAGGGAACCCGATCCACCGGCGCGGCGTCACCAAGCACCCCGGCCTGTATTTCCTCGGCCTGAACTGGCTGCACAAAGCCAAGTCCGGACTGCTGTACGGCGTCGGTGAGGATGCCGCCTACACCGTCGGGCATCTCGCCTCCGCCGCCCAGACTTCCTGGTGACCATCACCCGGCTACAGCTATCCGGCCATGGCGACACCTGGCCGACGGTCCGACGATCTCCCGCCGACGTCTCGCGCCGGCGGTGAAGGTGAGCCAGCGCATGAGCGACGCACGGGTGTGGCGGTGGCGGAATACTCCGGTTCCCGAACAGCACCTGACTGGGCTGATCGTCGGGGCGATGCTCCACCGAGTCTGGCCACGGCGCCTCGGGGGTCGCTTTCCGGCCCGCGCCGGCGGTGCCGTGCTTCTTCTCGCTGGAGCGGCCGTGGTGTCGTGGGCGATGGCGTCTGCTGGGCCAAACGATCTCGAACAGCCGGACCACGTCATCGCCGGGGGTGCGTACGCGCACAGCCGCAACCCGATGTACGTCGGCTGGACGCTGGGGTATCTCGGAGCGGGCACGCTCGGCGATTCGGTGTGGCCACTGATCCTGTTGCCGGGCGTCGCGGCCGCCATAGCTCGAGAAGTGCGTCACGAGGAGGCGCGGCTCGCGGCGAGGTTCGGCGCAGACTACGAGTCCTACACCGATCGGGTCCCCCGATTTCTATGACTGCAAGAAGAGGAACTGTGGCGAGCATGGCTCCATATCAGCGAGCGACAACCCAGCTCGTGCAGAGCTTGACCACCTGCATCGCTTGCGCGGAATCCGACGTCTCGTCGTCGAGTTCCCTGACTCATTCGGGGACGACTGTGCGGATCGCCTCGGCGACGGCCTTGGGCTGTTGCAGAGGCATCAGGTGACAGGCGCGAGGTACCCGGACCGTGCGGATCTGGGGCGCCGCATCGGTGAGAGCGTCGTGGACGGCATGGGCCCAGGG
>JBPCMH010000416.1:0-6131 GCA_051002495.1 Acidimicrobiales bacterium | reverse complement strand
TCTTCGACCCGGTCGATGCGCTTGCCCTGGCCCAGCTTGGAGATATGGACCAAGCCGTCGCGGCCGGGGAGGATGTTGATGAAGGCACCGAACTTGGTGATGTTGACGACCTTGCCCTGGTAGATGGCACCGACCTCGGCCTTGGGCGGATCGAGAATCATCTCGATGCGGCGCCGGGCCTCGTTCACGGCCTCGTTGTTCTTCGAGCCAATGGTGACGGTTCCGACGGAACCGTCGTCGTCTACCGCGATGTCGGCACCCGTCTCCTGCTGGATCAGGTTGATGACCTTGCCCTTGGGCCCGATGACCTCGCCGATCTTGTCCATCGGAATCTCGAAGCTGAGGATCTTCGGGGCCGACGCGGCGACTTCGGCGCGGGGTTCCGCGAGGCAGTCGTTCATGATGGCCAGGATCTGCATCCGGGCGTCCTTGGCCTGCTCAAGCGCGGCGGCGAGCACCTCGGCGGGCAGACCCTCGATCTTGGTGTCGAGCTGCAGGGCGGTCACGAACTCAGACGTTCCGGCGACCTTGAAGTCCATGTCGCCGAAGGCATCCTCGGCGCCGAGGATGTCGGTCAGGGTGAGGTACTTGCCGTCCTCGTAGACCAATCCCATGGCAATACCGGCAACAGCGGCCTTCATCGGCACGCCGGCGTCCATCAGCGCGAGGCTGGATGCACAAACCGAACCCATCGAGGTCGACCCGTTCGACGACAGCACCTCGGAGACGAGGCGCATGGCATACGGGAAGTCTTCCTTCGGAGGCAGCAGCGGCACGATGGCCCGCTCCGCCAGCAGACCGTGTCCGACCTCGCGGCGCTTGGTGCCGCCAACCCGACCGGTCTCGCCGTTGGAGAACGGCGGCATCGAGTAGTGGTGGATGTAGCGCTTGCGCTCCGTGGGGGTGAGCCCGTCCTGGAACGGGATCATCAGATCCATCTTCGGCATGCCGAGTGCGGCCACCGTAAGGACCTGGGTCTCGCCCCGCTGGAACAGCCCGGTGCCGTGGGCTCGCGGCAGGATGCCGACCTGTGCAGTGACCGGTCGGAGCTCGGCGGCCTTGCGACCGTCCATGCGAACACCGTCTTCGACGATGCGCTTACGAATCAACTGCTTCGTCAGCGAGCGAATGGCGTTCTTGACCTCGCCCTCGCGGCCCTCGAACTCGGCAGCAAGCTGCTCCCGGATCGATGAGGTCGCCGCGTCCGAAGCGTCATTGCGCTCGGTCTTGTCGATGATCTGCGTGGCTGGGCCAAGCAGATCGGTGCCGACCGCGACAACCCGGTCGAACACGTCGTCGCCGTAGTCTGTGGCCGCCGCGAACGACATGGGCTCGCGGACGTCAGCCTTCTCGACGAACTGCTTTTGCAGGTCGATGGACTCCTTGATGTACTGCTTGGAGGCCTCGAGGCCCTCGGCAATGACTGCCTCGGTGACCTTCGGCGCGCCATCCTCGTAGTACTGCCAGGCGTTCTCTGTTCCGCCAGCCTCGACCATCATGATGGCGATCTCGCCGTCGATCTCTCGACCGGCGACCACGAGCTCGAAGGTCGAGTCTTCGCCTTCCTGGTAGGTGGCATGAGGGACCCAGTTGCCGTCGGTGTCGTAGGCAACCCGAACAGCACCGATCGGCCCCTGGAAGGGCAGGCCGGAGATCATCAGGGCCGCGGAGGCGGCGTTGATGGCCAGCACGTCGTGCGGGTTCTCGAAGTCGACGCCCATCACCGTGACGATGATCTGGGTCTCGTTGCGGTAGCCGTCAGCGAAGCTGGGCCGCAACGGTCGGTCGATGAGCCGGCAGGTCAGGATGGCCTCGTCAGTGGGCCGCCCTTCGCGCCGGAAGACGGCACCGGGAATGAGTCCGGCGGCGTACTTCTTCTCTTCGACGTCGACGGTGAGGGGAAAGAAGTCGATGCCCTCGCGCTGGCGCTTCTCGCCGTTGGCAGTGACCAGGACGACGGTGTCGCCGATGCGGGCCACGACGGCACCCTGGCTCTGCTGAGCGAGGACGCCCGTCTCGAAGGACAGGTTCTTGTCGGTACCCGAAACCGGGCCCGATACGGAGATGGCTTCCGCCATGTGTTGCTCCTTGGGTAATCCCAGGGCGGCGGCGGTGTCAGTTCCCAGTGGACTGGCCCCGAGCTGTTCGGGATCACACCACTGGCAGCTGACCCCTGGCGCCGCCGGGGGGTGAGTGTGCAACGAGCGACCCCAGGCCGCTCGTCATGTCAACGTGCTATCGGCGCAGGCCGAGCCGGGCGTTGATCTCCCGGTACCTCTCGATGTCGTTCTTCTTGAGGTAGTTCTGCAGACGCCGCATGCGACCGACGAGCTTCAGCAGCCCACGCTGCGTGTGGTAGTCGTGCTTGTGGACCTTGAGGTGCTCGTTGAGGTGGTCGATCCGCCGCTTGAGCAACGCAATCTGCACCTCGGGCGACCCAGTATCACTTTCGTGGAGCTTGTACTCCTCGATGGTCGCTTGCTTCTCGGGCATGCAGCATTCCTTGGTCTGATTCTGTGGGGTCTGGCTCGATAGCCGTGCGCTCAGGCGGTCGCCTGAGCACCGGATGAGGCTAGCAGCACCGCGCTCAGGACACCTACCCAGGGTACGGTCACCCCCGTGGCCGAACCTGAGGGCCTCCGGGTGAGCCGGGGCTGCATCATCCCATTCTCCGAACTGGAGTGGCGATTCAGCGCCAGCGGCGGGCCAGGGGGCCAGCACGCCAACACGTCGAATACCCGGGCTGAGGTGCGATTCGACATCGCCAACAGCCCTTCACTCGGCGATTTCACCCGATCCCGGCTGCTCGAACGACTCGGCCCGGTGGTGCGGGTCAGCGCCGACGACGAGCGTTCGCAGCACCGAAACCGGGCCCTGGCGCTCGAGCGGCTCCGCAGCAAGCTGGCCGACGGTCTTCGCCGGGAGCAGCGCCGGGTGGCGACAAGGCCCTCACGAGGTGCCAAGGAGCGCCGCCTCGACGCAAAGCACCGCCAGGGTGAGAAGAAGCGCCGCCGTCAGGCCGACCGCGACGACTCCTGATCGCCACCACCGCCGAACAGGACGGGCGGACGAAACGTGTTCGATCAGGCGGGAAGACCCCGGCAACGAGCCCCAAGGATGTCGGCGCCCTGCCCGGTGAGGCCGTCAGCGCCGGCGGGCCGGCCGGTCATGGCCAAGATGAGATTGATCAGCGGCCCGCTGACCTCCGGACCCTCGCCATGCTGCCAATCGGCATCGGTGGCCTTCAGGTGCAGACCGGCAATGCGCTTCTTGGCCCCGACGATCAGGTTCGACTTCTTGTAGAAGTCGGCCACCCGCAGGAGCGCCGGCGTCGGGTAGTCGCGGCTGATCTCCAGCGGTCGCCGGATGTCCTCACCGTGAATGAGCGCCTCACCGAGCCAGGAGTCGGCCGGTCCGGGCGGACCGGTGCGGGCGCTGATGAGCGAACGCAACCGGTCAACCGCGGCGGCCGGGCCCCCCTTGACTTGGACGTTCATGCCGGTCGCCGTCATCTTCTTGAAGTTGAACCCGGCCCTGATCAGGCCCTTGAAGAAACCGCCCTTGGTCATCGAGGCGGTGGCATTGATGTGCCCGAGGGTGTCGAGCACGGTCCACCCTTCGTTGAGCGATGCCCTCTCAAAGTCCGACTCCTGACGGCCGGCTAGGTCCTCCACGAGCGCAGCCCGCTCAACCGCTGTCATGTCCCATACGTCGCCGGCCATGTCCGGTCCCCTTCCACGAGCCAATGTGGCTCGAGGGCGATCGTAGGCTCAGCGGGCGAGGACGCGCCGGGTGTCCTCGACGTCGCGACCGATCTGCTCAACCAGGGCGTCGACCGATTCGAATTTCTCCTCGCCTCGGAGTCGAGCGACGAACCGAACTCTCGCCTGCTCCCCGTAAAGGTTGCCGGCGAAGTCAAGGATGTGGCACTCGAGCAAGGACGCGTCGGCCTGCTCATAGAACGTCGGCCGCCGCCCGAGGGAGATCGCGGTCGGCAGGACCGAACCGTCCGGACGTCCGTACCAACCGGCATAAATGCCATCGGCTGGCAACTGGATCGACGCTGGCACCGCCACGTTGGCCGTCGGGAACCCCAGATCTCGCCCACGGCGGTCGCCTTCCTGCACCACGCCGCGCACCTCGTGGGACCGACCCAGCAGTCGAGCCGCGCCGTCAACGTCGCCGTCGTTGAGCAAGCTTCGGACTCGGGTGGAGCTCACCACCTCGCCCTCATCGGCGTCCGGCACCAGCGTGAGACCCAACACGTCGAATCCCAGATCTGCGCCCATCTCTTGCAGCAACGGCACGTTGCCCTGGCGGGACTTTCCGAAGTGGAAGTCGTGACCCACCACCACGGCCCTGGCCCGGAGACAGCCCGCCAGAATCTCCGTCACGAAATCGCCCGCGGTCTCCGCAGCGCGCTCCTCATCGAAGCGGAGCACGAGGGCGTAATCGATCCCCGTCGAGTCGAGCAGCTCCAAGCGTTGATCGAGGTCGGTGAGCAACGAGGGGGCCGAGTCCGGTCGCACCACCACGGCCGGGTGTCGATCGAAAGTGACGATCGCCGTGGCGGCGCCGAGATCAGCGGCCATCGCTTTGACCCGGTCGATCACGGCCCGATGCCCGAGGTGCACGCCGTCGTACACGCCGATAGTTACCACGCAGCCATTGACCGGCGCAGGGCACGCCTCAGCGTCGGTGAAGATTTGCATCGCTGGCCGAGGCTAGCCCTGCGGCTTCACCGGTCCCATGCCGAGTTCAACCCTAAGAGCATGCAGCGCACGCTCAGCGACAGCCCGATCGTGGTCGGTCGGTTCGGCGACGACGAATCGCTCGAGCCTCGTCGTCAACCAGGCCAGCGGCATCATCAGCAACCGAATCGCCCGTGAGCGCGGGTGGAGCCGCACGACGAAACCGACACCCACCGCGGCAAGGCCGAAACCGAGGATCCGCGCCGGCACCGCCCACGCCAGGGCCACTGGAGCCAGCACCACGTGGGTCAGGCCGATCGTCATCACCAGCACGAACAGGATGGACGACCCACAGTTGAACTGGATCGGTGGGATGGCCGCGATCTGCTCCCGGCTGGGCCACATCGTGTCGTAGTCCATGCATGCCACGACGACCTGATGCTCCGCCCCGTGCAGGGCCGCGGTACCGGTGCGGTGGAGATCCCTCCCAACGGCGGCAACGGCCCCAACCATCAGGCCCATCGCGAATAGCGACTGGATGGCCTCCCGCCAGTACAAGGAATGCATGACCATCGTCGTCAGCCCCCAGATGATGGCGGTCGGCGTGCACAGGATGGCAGCGACCATGGGCCAGGACCCCCTGCTGTCTTGGTCGGGTTCCCACCACGCGTAGGCCGCTCTCCGAGCCCGAGCGGCCGAGATGGCTGGCCGCAATGGCCAGAGAATCCAGCGGCCAACCCAGCCGATGCCGGGGATCGCTCCCCCTGACTGCACCCCAGGCTCGTCCGCTCTGGACGCGCCCCAGTGGCCCTGACCAAAGAGCACAATCCCGTGATCCGTGGTCATTCCCCCGCCGACCAGCATTGCGCTTCGCTCTCCCATCAATCGCCTTCCCATGGCATCTCGGCCTTCGAGCATCGACCTTGCCACGAGCCCCCGCCCACCGCCAGGCTGCCAAGCAATCAGGTAGCAGCCGGTTGGATAACGACTGCCGGTTTGGCGATGCCGTCGCCGTGGTTGCCGTAGACGGCCAATAGGTCGCCTGCCTCATCGAGCACTCTCCAGACCTGCTCACATCCAGCAGGCCACGATGACTCGCCCGGGAGATCGCCGACCACGTCGAGTGACAGGACTTTGCCATGGCGCACCGCGGCCGCGACTTCGTCGGTCACCGTCACCGCCGGGTAATCACGGAGCGCCTGGGATGGCACAAGCACGTGCTGCTCGTCGAGTTCGTTGAGCGGCACAGCCTGCGTCTCAGCAACGAACGACCCGATGGCAGTGCGACGCAATTCGCGGATGTGCGCGCCCCCGCCGAGGGCTTCGCCAAGATCGGCCCCAAGCGTCCGCACGTAGGTTCCAGAAGAACACTCGATCTCGGCCCGGTACACCAGCGGATCCGTGGTGGAGGTGACATCGAAGCGATACACGGTGACGGGT
>JBPCMH010000415.1:0-5555 GCA_051002495.1 Acidimicrobiales bacterium | reverse complement strand
GCCTGAATACTCTGGGCTTGCCCAGCCCGTTCGCCCCCAGATACCACGAGTTGCAGGAGGGGAACAGGGTGAGGCCGGCCACCGCGTTGACGTAGCCAACCCACTGGTCGGTCGCTTCCGGCGTGGCCTCGATCGTGGCGTGTCCGGCGGCGTCGAGATCGGCGATGCACCCGGCGATCCAGTCGACATGCTGTTCAATCGAGACGACCATGTTGGTCAGCACCGACGGACTGCCAGGGCCGGTGATCATGAACAGGTTGGGGAACCCAGGCACGCCCAGGCCGAGATAGGTGACGGGGCCGGCCTCCCATGCCTTGGCCAGTGGGAGGTCGCCGCGGCCACGGATGTCGACCTTGAGCAGCGAGCCGGTCATGGCGTCGAAGCCGGTGGCGAACACGATGGCATCGAGATCGACCTTGCCGGCGGAGGTTTGGATGCCGTCCGGCGTGATGACCTCGATTGGGGTCTCCTGCAGGTCGACCAAGGTGACGTTCGGCCGGTTGTAGGTCTCGTAGTAGCCGGTGTCGACGCACAGGCGTTTGCAGCCAATCTTCTGGGTCGGAGACAAGCGGGCGGCGACCTTGGGATCGTTGACGATCTGACGGATCTTTCCGCGAACGAATTCGGCGGCGGCCTCGTTCGCATCCGGGTTGATGATCAGGTCAACGAACGCGCTCAGGAAGCTGAGGCCACCGATCTTCCAGCGCTCCTCGAAGGTGCGCTGACGCTCCTCCGGGGTGAAGTCCATGGCCGCGCCCTCAGGCGGCGGCACCTGGGCGCCGAAGCCCGCGACCTGCATGCGGTTCCGGTCGCGCAGGCTGGGGTAGTCAGCCTTGATCTGGGCCACCTGATCGGGATCGAGCGGGCCGTTATACGCGGGCACCGAGTATGTGGGAGTGCGCTGGAACACCGTGAGGTGGTCGGCCTGCTCGGCGATGATCGGGATCGACTGCACGGCCGAGGATCCGGTGCCGATCACTCCGACCCGCTGATCCGTGAAGTCGACGCCGTCGTGGGGCCATTGGCCGGTGTGGTAACTCGCGCCGACGAAGGAGTCGCGGCCATCGATGTCGGGCAGGTTGGCCGACGACAGACAGCCCGTGGCCATCACCACGAACCTGGCCCGCACCCGGCCGCCGGCGTCGGTGGTGACCAGCCAGTCGGAGCGCTCCTCGTCGAAGACGGCCGCCACAACCCTGGTGTCGAACCTGATGTCGCGACGGAGGTCAAAGCGATCGGCGACGTGGTCGAGGTAGCCGAGGATCTCGGGCTGCGGGGCGTACCGCTCCGACCACTCCCACTCGATCTGCAGGTCGTCGTCGAAGGAGTAGCTGTACTCCATGCTCTGCACGTCGCATCGGGCGCCTGGGTACCGGTTCCAATACCAAGTGCCGCCGACACCGCCGCCCGCCTCGATCACCTCGACGGAGAGGCCGAGCTTCCGCAGGCGGTGGAGCATGTAGAGGCCGGCAAAACCCGCGCCGACGACCACGACATCGGTCGCACGCTCATCGCCTGAACCACTCATGACTTCCCGATCCCCATCCCGCCCAAAGGTACCGGTCTCACGGTGATGATCGCAGCGCGAATCGGCGGCGACGTCCCGAACCGGTTCCTCGGGGTGGAAGGTAGGAGTGGTCCGGCCGTGGCTGGCGAGCGTCTGACCTAGCCTCCGGCCATGGGTGTCGACGACGACCCCGGCCTTCCGATCATCTCCGGGCCCGCCTCCAATGGCGAGTACGACCCGAAGCCGTTCTCCGACGTGGTCAGCGAGGCGGCCCGACGGGCGCTCGAAGCCACCGACGACATCGTGCGGCGTCGGCGGGTCGACCGTCGTCGGTTCCTCCTCGGCGCGTCAGGAGCGGCCGTAGTGCTGCTCGCTCTCGACGCGTGCAGCCGTGACAGTCGCCAGTCGAACGATGGTGGTCGCTATCGCCTACCCGACGACGCCGCAACCGACGACGACGTCGCCCGTGATGTCCTCGGCGGTGACGAGCTCATCGTCGATGTCCAAGGTCACCTGCTTGACTACGAGCTGAACCCCGACGCCTCCGACTTCGGCCGGGTCTTCCCCCAAGCGCAGTGTGGCGAGGCCGACCCCCGCGACTGCTTCTCCATCGGCCGGTTCCTCGAAGCCATGTTCCTTCGCAGCGACACCAACATTGCGGTGCTGTCGGCCATCCCCATCGTCGGTGCTGCCAACCCGCTCACCATCGAGGTGATGGAGGAGACGAGACGCATCGCGGCCGCCGTTGGCTGCGACGACCGCATCAGAATCCAAGGACAGGCCGTGCCCAACTCGGGTCGGCTCCGGGCCGCGCTCGATGAGATGAGCGAGGTCGCCGCCGCGCACCACATCGTGGCGTGGAAGGCCTACACCCACGCCGGCGGCCCCGGCTGGACCTTGGACGACTCGGCGGGGGCCAAGGTCGGTGAGGCCTTCATCCGCCGCGCCGTGGAGATCGGCGTTCCCACGATCGCGGTGCACAAGGGCTTCTCCGGTGGGAGTCGGTTCGCGTCCCCGTCCGACATTGGTCCCGCGGCTGCACGTCACCGGGATGTGCGGTTCCTCGTGTACCACTCGGGCTATGAGAGCGGCACGACCGAGGGGCCCTTCACCGTCGCGACCGCGGGCGACGGCGTCAACCGGCTACTGGCGAGCATGACGGCATCCGGCATCGGCCCGAACGAGAACGTCTACGCCGAGATCGGATCGACCTGGTTCAACGTGATGCGCGACCCGAATGAGGCCGCCCACGTCATCGGCAAGCTGCTCAAGCACGTCGGCGACGACAACGTGCTGTGGGGTACCGACTCGATTTGGTACGGATCGCCACAGGCCCAGATACAAGCGTTCCGGGCCCTCGAGATCGGGGCCGACCTCCAGGAGCAGCACGGCTATCCGGCGCTCACCGCCGAGCGCAAGGCCAAGATCCTCGGCCTCAACGCGGCCCGCCTTCACGGCATCGACACAGCCACCGCACGCGACTGCTCGTTCACGCGCGACCAGATCGAAGACCTGCGGGTAGCCCTTCCGGGCGACAACCGGCCGATGGGACCGACGACGGCGGCGGCGGTGCGGGCCCACATCGCCGCCCACGGCGGGCTCATCTGATCTGGCCCTGGCCGGGCAAATGCTGTTGCGCTCTCTAGTTCGCCGAAGGTCAGTTCCGGGCTCCTAGACGAAATATCGCGGCGAAGCATTTCGCTTAGGCCCGGGTTGACGGTTTCGACGCGGAACGGATGCACCCCGCTGGCCATGATGCGGTCGTACAGCCGCGTCATGCTTCGGAGCGCCGTGTCACCGTCACCCACCGGTACAACTCCACCACCATAGCGGTGACCGTACACCCGCGCCCAGGCTGGTGTCGGTCTGTCGGTCGCCAAGCGGCCGGCCCGGCCGGCGGGGTACGATACTTCGATGGGCATTGGCGTTCCGGAGCTCATGCTCCTCTTCATCCTTGGGCTCACCGTTGTCGTCGTCGTCATCGTCGTTTGGGCAGTGCTCAAGGGGCGTAGCCCCGCGAGTTCTCCGGTCCCGGCAGGCGCCCATTGGGCGAAGGACCCGACCGGACATCACGAGCTTCGGTGGTGGGATGGCGGACGATGGACGGACAGCGTTAGTGACGCAGGAGTGGCAGGAACGGATCCGCTGTAACGCAGACAGCGCGGAACTCAAGCCGGCGAGGGTTGAAAGCAGTTTCTCACCGCCCTGGTCCCCCTCATTGTTGGAGGCGCTCTCTGTTGGCATCCGGAGATAGCGTCGTCGCCGCAGGTCAGCAACCGTTTCTCGCCCGAGTAGCTCAGTTGGTCAGAGCAGGCGCCTTGTAAGCGTCAGGTCGTCGGTTCGATTCCGACCTCGGGCTCGCCACCGGTGAGCGCAGGCAGACCCGGACGCCACGCGGGGCTCGCGGTCAGATGGTGACGGGGTCGCCGGTGCGGACGGGACCGCCGGCGGCGACCGCGGCGTAGACGCCGGCGCAGGCCCACGTGCCCATGCCCGGAATCTCGACTCGGTTGTGGCGGGCGATCGACTGCAAGGTGCCCCGGTCGGTCGGCAGCGCTGTCCCGCCCGCGCTCGGGCCTTGCGCCAGGGTGGTCATCACGCAGCGCATCGTCGGGATCATGACCGTCGCCGAAGCCGCCTCGCCTAAACCGATCGATGACCCTGCGGGCCACTCGTTTTCGACGAACCCGACCCCGTCGTCGGTATCGATCAGCACATTCGGTCGGTAGCGCCGCACATCGAACGACCCATCGCCGTCGAGCCGGGCCAACTCCGACAGGGTCGACGTGGTCAACAGATGCAGCGCGGCGACGTCGAAGAACATGCCAGGCGCGGCCATCGACAGCGTGATGGCGCTGACCGGCTCACCGGTCGGCTCCCTCGTGGCTTCGGTCGAAGCGATGAACTCCGCCGGCGCGAGCCCGTCGATGTCGGGCCAGACCTCTTCGAACGTCGCCGAAGCGGGAGCCTCGGACACGATCCGAACATCACGACCGATGAACCGTCCGAGCGTGGCAGCCGCGTCGGGGCCGTCGGTGCGCAACTCGGTGCCGTCCGGCAAGGTGAGCCGAACCGGCGGCGGACCGGCGGCGCCCGCGTCACCCGTCGGCTCGTCGACGAACGCAGCTTGCACCTCAAGCAGGCGGGCCCACTTGCGGGGTTGCTTGGCACTGGCCACGGTGCCGTCCCGATCGTCGACTACGGCGAAGGCCCGATCGCCAAGGATGCCGCTCGGCGTAACGGTGGCCGCGTCGAGCCGCTCGCCCAGCATGGACTTGACGGGATAGCGGTACAGAGCGCCGATGGATGCCATCGGCTGAGTCTGGCTCAGACGAGCGAGAGGGCGCTGACCCGCCTGGGGGCGGACTCGGCGGCGGCGTCGGTTTCGCTGTCGGTATCGACAACCACGTCGCTGTCTTCCTGCAGGTGGCCCTCGAGCTTGCGCTTGATGCGCTGCAGGGCGTTGTCGATCGACTTCACGTGGCGGCCGAGCTGCTCGCCGATCTCCTGGTACGACTTGCCCTCTACGTAGAGGCGGAGCACGTCGACCTCAAGGCCGGACAGCATCTCGCTCATCGAGCGGCGCATGTCGGCGAGGCGCTCGTTGGATACAACGGTGTCGGCCGGGTCGGGCAGGTAGTGATCGTCGAGGAGATCTTCGACGTTGCGCTCGGCGGCGTCGTCGCCACCCCGCACGCCCGAGATTGAGACGTACTGGTTGAGCGGCTGGTGCTTCTGGCGGGTGGCGGTCTTCACGGCGGTGATGACCTGCCGGGTGATGCAAAGCTCGGCGAAGGCACGGAACGAGGCCTGGCGGTCGTTGCGGTAGTCGCGGGCAGCCTTGTAGAGCCCGATCAGGCCCTCCTGCTCGATGTCGTCGGAGTCGGCGCCGACGAGGAAGTAGCCACGGGCCTTGGCTCGGGCGAAACGGCGGTAGCGCTCCAAGAGCACTTGCACAGCCAACTCGTCCCCCTGCTGGTAACGGGCCACCAACTCATCGTCGGCCAACTCCGTCAGGGGGACAGCTTCGGTGCGTAGCGCCATGTGG
>JBPCMH010000414.1:0-5026 GCA_051002495.1 Acidimicrobiales bacterium | reverse complement strand
GATCGAGGGCGCGCAGTGGGTTATAGGCGTTGTCAGCCACGGCCATGACCTGGCCGCCCGGGGAAAGATCGGCAACGATCTCGCGGAGCTCAGACCGAAACGATTGGCTGCCCCAGCGCACCCCGTCGCCCAGAACGACCAAATCCCAAGGCGGGGACGCCTGCTCCGCCTTCGGCAGCCACGCCTCGACGAACTCCTGGTGGGATGCGGCGCCTGACCGCAATCTGACGTTCGCTCCTGCCGCGACAGCATGGGCCAGTTCGCCGCCCGGCACCTCGCGCACGATCAGCACCGATGCACCCGGGGCCACCTCGACCAGGTCGACGAGCGAGCCCGACCACCGTTCGAGCACCCACGCCGCGTGGTGGGCAGGCAGGTTGGCGCAGGCTTCGGCGAGAGGAACACCCGACCGCAAGCGGGCTGCTGCAACGGCCCAACCATCGTCGGGGTCGGTCATGTGGAGCACCGTACCTCCGCCAATGGGTGCCAACGCAGTCGGCGGGTACCGTCAACGACGTGAAGGCGCTCCGAAGTTTCACCGTCCGTCCAACCATGCCCGAGGAGTTGGCTCCCCTCGAGTCGCTGGCGATGAACCTGCGCTGGTCGGGGGACAGCCGCACCCGGGACCTGTTCCGATGGGTCGACCCCGACCAGGGGGAGTCGATCCATCACGACCCGGTCGATCTGATCGGACGGGTCAGCCAGGAACGACTCGACAGCCTGGTGGCCGACCCGGCGTTCATGAGTTTCCTGGGCGAGGTCCACGATGACCTGACCCGCTATCTCGCGTCGAAGCGCTGGTTCCAGAGCCGGTCGGACACCCCGCTGAAGCGGGTCGCCTACTTCTCGCCGGAGTTCGGTATTGCCGAGGCAGTTCCCCAATACTCGGGCGGACTCGGCGTTCTGGCCGGCGATCACTTGAAGGCGGCGAGCGGTCTCGGTGTACCGCTGGTCGGCATCGGCCTGCTCTACCGCCAGGGGTACTTCCGGCAAGCCCTCAACGCCGATGGGTGGCAACAGGAGAGGTACCCAACGCTCAATCCGCACTCCATGGCCTTGACCCGGTTGGACGGGTGCGTGGTCGAGGTCGACCTGGCCGGGCGGCCACTTCGAGCGCAGGTGTGGCGGGCCGAGGTCGGCCGGGTCCCCCTGTACTTCCTCGACGCTGACATTGACGACAACGACCCCGAGGCCCGCCTGGTCACCGATCGGCTGTACGGAGGCGCTACCGAACACCGGATCCGGCAGGAGATCCTGCTCGGAATCGGCGGCGTTCGCGCCCTCGACGTCGTTGGCGAGGACACCCAGGTCTTCCACACCAACGAGGGCCACGCTGGCTTCCTCGGCCTCGAACGCATCCGACGGTTGATGACCGGCGACGGCCTCACCTTTCCCGAGGCGATCGAGGCGGTACGGGCCGGCACCGTGTTCACTACCCACACACCGGTGCCAGCGGGCATCGACCGATTCCCTCGCGAGCTCATGGAGAAGTACTTCGCGTCGTGGGCCGAGGAGTGCGGGATCCCCCTCGAGGATCTTCTTGGTCTCGGACGGTTCCCTGGCGAGGACGCGGACGCCGCTTTCAACATGGCGGTGATGGGTCTTCGGCTCGCCGGACAATCCAACGGCGTGGCCAAACTGCACGCCAAAACGAGCCGCACCATGTTTCAGCCCCTCTGGCCAGATGTACCCGCCGACGAAGCTCCGATCGGCTCGGTGACCAACGGTGTTCACGCCTACACCTGGATCTCGCCGGAGATGGACGACCTGCTGTCCCGATCGGTCCTGCCTGCGTGGCACGAAGCAACCGATGATGCGTGGGAGCGGGTCCACGACATCCGGGACGACGAGCTGTGGCGAGCCAGGGAACAGGGCCGCGACCGCTTGGTGGCCTTCGTGCGCTCGCGGCTGCGCAGATCGCTTCTGGCGCGCGGGGTCAGCGAGTCTGACACCGCGTGGTGCGACGAGGTGCTCGATCCGCACGTCCTGACGATTGGCTTCGCCCGTCGTTTCGCGACCTACAA
The DNA here is from genome assembly GCA_051002495.1 of Acidimicrobiales bacterium. Lineage (GTDB taxonomy): Bacteria > Actinomycetota > Acidimicrobiia > Acidimicrobiales > CADCTF01 > JBPCMH01. The sequence goes on along the minus strand of JBPCMH010000414.1, from coordinate 3,002 downwards.
GCGGGCCGATCTGATCTTGTCGGACCCGGACCGTCTGAAGGCCGTGCTGCTGTCAACCGATCGTCCGGTGCAACTCCTCTTTGCCGGCAAGGCCCATCCAGCCGACGACAAGGGCAAGGAGATGATCAAACGGATCGTGCAGTTCTCCCGCGATCCCGAGGTTCGGCACCGAATCGTCTTCATCGACGACTACGACATCGCGGTGGCGCGCATGATGGTCCAGGGCTCCGACGTATGGCTCAACAACCCCCGCCGACCCCAGGAAGCCTCCGGAACGAGCGGCATGAAAGCTGCCCTGAATGGCTCGCTCAACTGTTCGATCCTCGATGGCTGGTGGGCCGAGATGTTCGACGGTGAGAACGGCTGGTCAATCTCTTCGGCCGAGTCGGTGACCGACGTGGAGCGGCGAGATGAGATCGAAGCGTCGAGCCTGTACGACATCCTCGAACAGCAAGTCATTCCGCTGTTCTACGAGCGCCATGAGGGCCGGGTTCCTCGGCGATGGGTGCACAAGATCAAGCACAACCTTCGAACGCTCGGCCCGGAAGTGCAGGCGGCGCGGATGGTGCGCGACTACGTCATCGACATGTACGAGCCAGCCGGCGCGAGGGCTGATGCGGTCATCAAGTCCGGCCTGGCCTCGGCCAAGGACCTGGCGGCCTGGAAGATCCGGGTCACCGAAGCCTGGCCACAGGTGCATGTCGTGGCAGCCGAAAGCAACGGCGGGCTGAGCCAACTCGGTGGGGAACGCCACGTCGAGGCGACCGTTGAGCTCGGATCGCTCTCCAGCGACGATGTCGAGGTGCAACTCGTACACGGCTCGGTAGGCTGGGGCGACGAGATCATCAACCACGCGGTGGTCAGCATGGTCGCCCAAGCCGATGACCGAGACGGGCCCAGCCGGTATGTCGGCATGTTCAAGTGCGAGACCGCCGGGCGCTACGGATTCACCGTACGGGTGGTGCCTTCACACCCGCAACTGATCGCGTCCGCTGAGCTCGGCCGGGTGGCTTGGGCCTGAAGCCCACCCGCGACCTGCGGCGGAGCGCGTCGATGGCCGACCCCTTCGGGCCAGCCATCGAGTGCGTTGCGGTTGGACGCTCACCGCCGATGGAGCGGTGAAGCCCAACAGCGGTTTGCCTGATCGATCAGATGCGCTCGCGGTGACGCTCGGTCACAACCTCGCGGTCGCCGCGCCACGGCATGCTGCCGGCGAAAATCATTGCGGCCAACACGCCGACGGCGCCGACGACCATCAAGATGACGCCGACCGTGTCCAAGTCGACACCGCTCACGGTGACGTCGACGGCGAAGGCCAGAATCGCTCCGACCGCCAGTAAGAAGACGCTGATGCCAATACTGCCCATGGTGAAGTCCCTCCTCATTGTGGTCCTGCCACCGTTCATTCCCGAGACCACGGCGAGTGAAACCAACGTTGCTCAGCTTCCGCTAAACGTGGCCTTGCCGGGGCCTTGCTCGAGGAACGACAGCACGCCCGTCGTTGCGTCGTCGGTGGCGAAGACCTCGCCGAACAGTCGGGCCTCCAAGCCGAGGCCATCCGCCAGGGAGCCTTCAAGGCCGGCGTCGATGGCCTGCTTGGCCAGCCCGTGGGCCACCACCGGCCCGGACGCCAACTCGGCGGCCCAACCGACGGCATGGTCAAAGACCTCCTCGGCAGGCACGACCCGGTCGGCCAGTCCGATCCGCAGCGCCTCCTCCGCTCCCACCTGCCGGCCCGTCAGGATCAAGTCCTTGGCTCTCGATGGCCCGACCAGTCGGGCCAGCCGCTGGGTTCCTCCGCCACCGGGGATGATCCCGAGCAGGATCTCGGGCTGACCGAACTTGGCCGTGTCGGCCGCCACCCGGAAGTCGCAGGCAAGCGCCAGTTCGCATCCTCCGCCCAGTGCGTAGCCCGTCACCGCGGCGATGACCGCTCGCGGGATGGCCGCCACCGCATCAAGAGCGGCGCGAAACCTCGCCGCGATGCCCTCTCCTTCTGGCGGGTCTATGACCTGCCCGTCTGCGGTGAACTCGGAAATGTCCGCACCGGCCGCGAAGATCCGCTCCCCGCCCCACACCACGACCGCCCCGGGCGGATCGGTCGTGAGCTCTGCTGCCACGGAGGCCAGCTCGTCGAGGAGGGCAGCGGACAGCGCGTTCATCTTGGGACGATCGAGCCGGATGACGGCGACTCCGTCGGGGCGGCGTTCCAGGTCGACGAATTCAGGCATGGCCGGAGGCTACCGGCGCCACTCCGGGTTCAGATCCGCTCGAGCAACTGGTCGGCCGCGGCCCAAGGATCGGTTTCCCGTGCGACCACCTGTTGCTGCAGCCCGTTGAACTCGTCGGTGCCCAGCAGATCATGCGCGCGCTCTTCAAGGCGGTGCACCAGGATCTCCCGCAGCTCGTCCCGAATGCGCCGCTCACGCCTCGCGACAAGCGCGCCGGTCGACTCGAGGAACTCGCGGTGCTCGCCCACCGAAGCCCAAAGCTCTGCCACGCCAGAACCGTCGGCGGCGATCGTCTCGATGATGGGCGGCCGCCACTCCTTGTGCGTCGTGAGCTCGAGCATCATTTCCAGGTCACGCGCCGTGTCCCGCGCTCCGGGTCGGTCGGCCTTGTTGATGACAAAGATGTCCGCGACTTCGAGCAAGCCAGCCTTGTTGGCCTGCACCGCGTCACCCCAGCCCGGGTTCACGACGACGATCGTGGTATCGGCCCTGCCGGCAATCTCCACCTCCGCCTGACCCACGCCAACGGTCTCGATCAGCACGAACGGGTACCCGGCGGCATCGATCACCCTGATGGCCTGCGGCGTGGCCAGCGCCAGGCCGCCGAGGTGCCCGCGGGTGGCCATGGACCGGATGAAGACACCGGCATCCTCGGCGTGATCCTGCATGCGGACGCGATCGCCAAGGATCGCACCGCCGGTAAAGGGTGACGATGGATCGATGGCCAGAACGGCCACCTCGACGCCGGTGTCACGGACCGTCTTGATCAGC
>JBPCMH010000413.1:0-3909 GCA_051002495.1 Acidimicrobiales bacterium | reverse complement strand
GCTCGGCACCATCGTCCTCCTGCTCTTCCTGCCTGGCGGACTCGGCCAGGGCGCCTACCAACTACGCGACGCGTTCCTGCGCCGAGTGGCCGACCGATATCGGATCGACGTTCCCAGCCTGACCGCGGATCGGCGAGCGGGCGACCGGTCAGATCGCGCGCCGATCGCCACCAAAGAGCGGGCAGGCGGCGGAAGGGCGTTCGTCCCGGTGCGCTACCGACTCGATGACAACTGGATCATCCCCCGCGCCGCCAGCTCCACAACGGCGACGGTTGGGAGCGGTGGCGACGATGACTGACGGTGAGGTTGTGCCTACCCCAGCGCTCTCCAACGGCGAGGATGCTGTACCCAGACGGTCACAGGTGCCGTCGCGCCGAGAGGTCGAGATGGGACAGGCATCCCCCGGCTCTACCTTCGAGCCAACCCCACCGCCCCCCGAGCGCGAGCGGGCCGGTATACGGGCGTCGGCCCGTGCTGCCGTCGCACAGGCCGATCCCCGGCGAATCAACAGCCCGTACGGCCTTCGCCCCTTGATCACGGTGTCGATGGTCGGCGCCTTGGCCGCGTGGGACGACACCGCGTTCGGTGTTCTGCTCCCCGAGATCAAAGACGAATTCGGCTTCAGCCTGACCTTCCTACTCACACTCGGCTCGGTCGTGACGATCTTCACCACGCTGCTGGCGCCGGCCATTGGGTTCCTTGCCGACCGCGTCAACCGGGTCAGAATGCTTGGCATCGGCAACGTGATCGCCAACATCGCATCGGTGTTGGCCGCTCTCTCTCCCGGACTCGGTTTGCTGACCGCGTCCCGCCTGACCGGTGGGCTGGGTGGCTCAGTCTCAGAACCGGCGGGCTATCCCCTCATCACCGATTGGTATCCGCAGGAATCCAGGGCCAGGGTCTTCGCTTTCCAAGGAGCAGTCGGCCGCGTGGGTGCAATCCTGGGCCCGCTCGTGGGTGGCGGGCTCGGCTTCCTCTTCGGCTGGCGGCCGGCGGTGCTCGCCCTCGGGATCGTGGCCACCCTGCTTTCGCTCTTGCTGTTCACGCTCCCCGAACCGGTTCGCGGAGCTTTGGAGCGGGGTGAGGGAGGCACTGACACAAGCGCCGGGGTCGAGCCGCCGCCGATGTCGTGGGGTGAAGCGTGGCGGGCCGCCGCGTCAATCACAACCGTGCGTCGAATCTGGTACGCCACGCCCTTCCTCGGTATGGCCGGTGGCGGGCTGGCCAGCCTGACCGGGCTCTACTTCGAGCAGGAGTTCGGCGTCGGTCCACTCGGCCGCGGTTTCTACGGGGCCGGTCTCGGTGTGGTTGGCGTCATCAGCCTCGTCGTCGCCGCGCCTCATGCCGACCGGCTCCTCCAGGCCGAGCCATCGAGGGTCATGGCCCTATTCGGGGTCATCACTGCGCTCAACGCTCTCCCCATCCTCGCGCTGGTGCTCTCACCGTTCCTCTGGGTTTCCATCGTGGTCGGCCTGCCCCTCGGCTTTCTGGCGGCGGCGGTCGGCCCAGCTCTCGGCGCGCTCCTGTCGCTCGTGATCCCGGCAAGGCTTCGCGGGCTCGGGATGCAGACGTTCAAGCCGTGGTCATTGTTTGGGGTGCTCGGCCTGATCGTCGTCGGCATGATGGGCGACACCTACGGCCTTCGTACCGCCATCATGCTCCTGATCCCGATCTACCTAATCGGTGCGCTGATCCTGACGTCGGCCGCAGGTGGCGTGGCTCGCGACATCAGGGCGGCCACCGCGGCGACGGTGGCCGACCGGGATTCCCGGCAGTCACGAGACGACGGCAAACCGAAGCTCCTCGTCTGCCGTGACATCGACGTCACCTACGACGGGGCCCAAGTGCTGTTCAACGTCGACCTCGACGTCGACGAAGGGGAGCTCATCGCGTTGGTCGGCACCAACGGTGCTGGCAAGTCGACCCTGCTCCGCGCCATCGCCGGGATCCAAGAGGCCTCGAACGGGGCGATCTTCCTCGACGGAGATGACATCACCCATCGCCCGCCAGCCGAGAATGCCCGGCGGGGCGTGGTCTTCGTCCCCGGCGGTCGTGCCATCTTCCCGTCGCTGACGGTGGCTGACAACCTTCGCACGGCTGGCTATCTGTACCGAGACGACCCTGCGTGGGTCGCGGCCCGCACCACCGAGGTGTTCGAGCTGTTCCCCATGCTGCGAGAACGCCACGACGAGGTCGCCGGCAACCTCTCGGGCGGCGAGCAGCAGATGCTTGCCGTCGGTCAGGCGTTCCTGATGCGACCTCGCCTGCTCATGATCGATGAGCTATCGCTCGGTCTTGCTCCCGCAGTCGTGGAGACACTCCTTGGCGTCGTCCGCCAGCTCAACTCGATGGGCACCACCATCGTGTTGGTCGAGCAATCGATCAACCTGGCGCTCACCGTCGCCCATCGGGCCGTCTTCCTCGAAAAGGGGCAGGTCCGATTCGACGGACCCACTGCCGACCTGCTGCACCGGAGCGACCTGATGCGCGCCGTCTTCCTAGCCGGCACCGGAGGCGGCGCGGCGATCGCTCGCCGCCCACGACCGACATCGACCGATCGGGCCGAGCCAGTCCTCGACGCGACCGACATCCACGTCTCCTATGGAGGTGTGAGGGCGCTGGCTGGCGCATCCGTGCGCGTCATCCCGGGCGAGGTTCTCGGGATCATCGGTCCCAACGGCGCAGGCAAGACCACCCTGTTCGACGTGATCTCGGGTTTCGTGTCACCGGACCAGGGCACGCTGACCATCGCCGGGACCGATGCCCTCGCCCTCCCGCCGGACAGACGGGCGCGCCTCGGGTTGGCGCGGTCGTTCCAGAACGCCCGTCTGTTCCCGTCGCTCACCGTTCGCGACGCGATCGCGGTGGCCCTTGATCGGCACCTGCTGACTCGCAGCGCGGTCGCCGCCGCCCTGTGGGCGCCTCAGGTGCGACGGTCCGAGCGCAGGGTTGAACGCCGGGTGGAATGGCTTGTTGACCTCTTCAGCCTGCAGCCGTTCGCCGACAAGTTCATCACCGAGTTGTCGACCGGGAGCCGACGCATCGTTGACCTCGCCTGCATCATGGCGGCCGAACCCACTGTGCTGCTCTTGGACGAGCCGTCATCGGGTCTCGCCCAAGCCGAGAGCGAAGCGCTCGGGCCGGTCATCCGCCGACTGGCCAGGGATACCGACTGCGCAGTGCTCGTCATCGAACATGACATCCCACTCGTGACGTCGCTCAGCGACCGCATGCTCGCCATGGAACTCGGCCGTCCCATCGTCGAAGGCAGTCCGGTCGAAGTCGTCGATCACCCTCGGGTGAGCGAGGCGTACCTCGGCGCCGACCCAACCGTCGTCGACCGCTCTGGCCCGCTGCATGCGGCGCTTGAGGCGGCCGGCATCACCGACTCGCAAACCAGGAGCACCACCTGATGGCATCCAACAACGCCACTCCCAAGCGCGCACGTGCCGCTTCCGCCAAATCGAAAGCGTCCACCGCTAAAGCGTCAACGTCAGCGAAACGTAAGCGACCATCATCGCCGACGAAGTCAGCCAGGCTGTCAAGGGACGCGTTTTCCGCCGACTTCGATCTGTTGGTCACGAACATCGAGAACGTGATCAAGGGCAAGACCGACGTAATCCGGCTCGTGCTCGTCGCGCTGCTCGCCGATGGCCACGTGCTCCTGGAGGACATGCCGGGCACGGGTAAGACCATGCTGGCCCGCGCCATCGCCCAGTCGACCAACGCTCGAACCGGCCGAGTGCAATGCACGCCCGATCTTTTGCCGTCCGACATCACCGGCTCGCCCATCTTCGACCGGACGCGCAACAAGTTCTTCTTCAGAGAGGGCCCGGTGTTCACAAACATCCTGTTGGTCGACGAAGTGAACCGGGCCACCCCGAAGACGCAGTCGGCCCTGCTGGAGGC
>JBPCMH010000412.1:0-5501 GCA_051002495.1 Acidimicrobiales bacterium | reverse complement strand
TGGTCCTGCCGGCTCCTCTCCCACCACCGTCGCGTCCCCCCCCCCCGCTCCGCTCTGCTCCCCCCCCCACCTCGCCCCATTCCCCGACCAGGTCGCCGAGCGCTTCGACGCCTGGCTCCTTCAGCAGCGGAACGCCGGCCGGACATTCACCGACGAACAGCTCGACTGGCTCCGCCTCATCCGCGACCACATCGCCGCCTCCTTGTCGATCGGACCGCGTGAGTTGCTCGATCCGCCGTTCAGCCAACGCGGCGGCCTCGGCCGCGCACGTGAGCTGTTCGGCCAGGAACTCGATGCTCTCCTGACCGAACTCACCGAGGCCATCGCCGCATGAGCGACCTGCCAAATGGCTGGGCGTGGGCAGCTCTTGACGAATTGCGTGCCGACATCACGAACGCTCTGGCGATCGGCCCCTTCGGCAGCAACCTCAAAGTGGCCGACTACAGAGGTTCCGGTGTGCCGCTGATCTTCGTCCGCCACATTCGTGCAAGAGACTTCGAGGGACTAGACCCGAAGTTCATCGACAACGAGAAGGCTGAACAACTCTCAGCGCACGTTGTTCGGCCCGGCGACGTTGTAGTCACCAAGATGGGCGACCCTCCAGGCGACGCAACGGTGTTTCGAGGGCGATCCACGGCGGTGTTGACGGCTGACTGCATCAAAGTGACCCCTCACGAGGCCATTCGTGCCGACTATCTCGCCTACCTGATCGAGGCCCCGCAGTTCCGGAGTGCAATGCGGGCGATCACCCAAGGGGTCGCCCAGAAGAAGGTCAGTCTGGGACGTTTTCGCACGCTGCAGTTTCCAGTCGCTCCAGCCGAGGAGCAGGACCGGATCGTCGCCGCCATCGATGAACACCTTTCCCGCCTCGACGCCGCAGACGGAGCGCTTCGATCGGCGATGGCGCGCCTGCAGCTGCTTGAATCTCGTGCCGTTGATGCGGCGTTCGCTTCATTAGGCCACCGCGTCCCAACCGGTGAGGTCGCGGAGGTCCGTGGAGGCATCCAGAAGCAGCCCAAGAGACGGCCCAAAAAGAACAGAGCGCCGTTCCTCCGGGTGGCGAACGTGGGACATGGCCAACTCGCACTCGATGAAGTTCACGAGGTTGAGCTGTTCGAGGGAGAACTGGAGCGCTATCGGCTCCGACCAGGCGACCTGTTGGTCGTGGAGGGCAACGGCAGTCCTGCCCAGATCGGGCGATCGGCGGTCTGGCGCGGGAAGATTCCGGACTGTGTTCACCAGAACCACCTCATTCGCGTTCGACCGGGGCCATCCCTCGATCCTGAGTTCCTCGGTCTGTACTGGAACGCCCCGTCGACGCGGCAACAGCTCACATCGGTGGCCAGCAGCACCAGCGGCCTCTACACCCTGAGCACCTCAAAGGTGAGGCAGGTCGAAGTGCCTGTCGCCCCGTTGCCCGAGCAGCGATCGACGGTTGCACGACTTGCGACGCAGCTCGCACAGTTTGCGCGCCTCCGTGCTGAACTACGGGCGGCGGTCACGCGCAATGCTGCGTTGCGGCGGTCGATCCTCGCCGCTGCCTACTCCGGCCGGCTCGTGACACAGGACCTCGCCGACGAGCCGGCTTCGGTGCTGCTCGACCGCATTCAGGCGGAGCGGGCAGCCGCTGCCCCGCCAAAGCGCACAAAGCGCACACGGAAGGCGAAGGCGTTGTGAGCGCCACTAAGGCCATCGTCGACAAGTTGTGGAACTACTGCAACATCCTGCGGGACGACGGCTTGTCGTATGGCGATTACGTGGAGCAGCTCACCTATCTGCTCTTCTTGAAGATGGCCGAGGAGCAACGCCAACTCGGGTTCGACGCGATCGTGCCAGAAGGGTTCGGCTGGCCGTCCCTGCTTGATCTGAAGGGCGAGGCGCTGGAGGCCCACTACATCGCCATCCTCAATCACCACGGCGGCAACGGTGACCTCCTGGGAGTGGTGTTCCGCAAGGCGCAGAACCGCATCCAGGACCCCGCCAAGCTCGAACGGCTGATCAAGGACCTGATCGGCAACGAGCAGTGGATGACCCTCGACGCCGACGTGAAGGGCGACGCCTACGAGGGCCTGCTGGAGAAGAACGCGGCCGACACCAAGTCGGGCGCCGGCCAGTACTTCACACCACGGGCGCTGATCTCGGCGATGGTCGACGTGATGCAGCCGGGCCCGGAAATGCGGATCTGTGACCCGGCCTGCGGGACCGGCGGGTTCTTCCTCGCCGCGTTCGACTACATCCTGCGCCACCACCCCAACCTCGACCCCGACCAGAAGCGCCACGTCCGCTCCGGGCTGTTCACGGGCTGGGAGATCGTCGACAACACCGCGCGGCTGTGCGCAATGAACCTGCTGCTGCACGGCATCGAGTCGCCGGACTCCGACAGCCCGATCCACGTCGACGACGCACTGCGGGCCGACCCCGGGGAGCGGTTCGACATGGTGCTCACCAACCCGCCGTTCGGAAAGAAGTCGTCGGTCCAGATCGTCAACGCCGAGGGCAAGGCCGAGCGTCAGTCGCTGACGGTGGTGCGCGACGACTTCTGGGCCTCGACGTCGAACAAGCAGCTCAACTTCGTCCAGCACGTCAAGACCCTGCTGAAGGTGGGCGGCACGGCTGCGGTCGTCGTGCCCGACAACGTGTTGTTCGAGGGCGGGGCCGGCGAGACGGTCCGCCGCCGGCTGCTGCACGAGTGCGACGTCCACACGCTGCTGCGTCTGCCTACCGGGATCTTCTACGCGCAGGGTGTGAAGGCCAACGTCTTGTTCTTCGACCGCAAGCCCGGCTCCGACACCCCCTGGACCAAGGAGCTGTGGATCTACGACCTGCGGACCAACCAGCACTTCACCCTGAAGACCAACCCGCTAAGCCCCGCCGACCTCGGCGACTTCGTCACCTGCTACAAGCCAGGTCAGCGGGCGAAGCGTGAGGAGACCGAGCGGTTCCACCGCTTCACCTACGACGATCTCATCGCCAGGGACAAGGCGAGCCTCGACATCTTCTGGCTGCGCGACGAGAGCCTCGAGGACACCGACAATCTCCCTCCGCCCGGGATCATCGCCGCGGAGATCGTGGAGGATCTCGAAGCCGCCCTCGCCGAGTTCAGCGAACTGGCCGAATCGCTCCAAGGCATCGGCGTCGAGGTCGAGGAGATCGAGAACTGATGACCGGCCACGCGGACGCCGCTCGGCTGGTGGCGCCGTGACACTGCCCGAGACTGACCTCGCCCGCATCCGACGCTGGATCGACGCGCGCAATGACTGCCTTCCCCGAGCGGGCTGCCGATCAGCTCCGCTACGAGCTTGACGTCGACGCTCGTTCGGTCACGATCCTGGAGTGCCGCCCGCCGTGGCGAGAGGACTTCGGTCCCGAGTGGACACGGTTCCCGGTGGCGAGGCTCCGCTACACGAAGGCACGCCAAGAGTGGACCCTTTACTGGCGGGACCGGAACCTCAAGTTCCACCGGTATGACGTCGTGGACCCGAACCCGGCCGTCGAGGCTCTCCTGGCCGAGGTCGACGCAGACCCGACCGGCATCTTCTGGGGCTGAGCAAGTGGTCGGTGGGACATCGTCGCGGGGCGGCCCTCCGCCGGTTGGTTCTGGTCGTGGGATATACGAACCGCCGCTACCAGAAGGTTCGCAGCGAGGACCTAACGTCGGCCCTTCGGGCCATGGACCGCGTCGTAATAGCCGGGGATCCCCCGAGGTGCAAGGGGCGATAGAGCCAACGCGATGGCTTTACTTTGACTTAACAGCTATCGAAAGATCGCGGTCAGGAGGCCTCTAGGGCCTCTTGCGACACCTTTATCGGTTATTTTCGCGGGGACAACCTCGTCGTGGCTCGTCGGGCTCCCCATCGCCGCTGCCCACACTCGTCGTCGGCAGTGTTCCCCGGTCGTGTTGGCGGCGTGGACCCTGCGGGTCCGCCCCGGCGTGGAGCTGAGCGCCGCAGGGGACGACTGAGGGCGCTCCGGCATCGCCGCCACGAGCGGTGCTGCGCCGCCTGCGGGTCTCGCCGCAGCCACGCGGCATACGTGACCCCCGCGGCCTGCGGTTCTCGATGACACCCAGCCGACACGCGAGGTCGACCAGGTCTGGCTCTGGACCTTTGCCATGTGCTCCTCCTTGCGGTCTCCGTGTCTGTCAGAAACGTGTTCGACGGTGCTGGGAGGAGCGCCCATAAGGGCTTGAGGGCAGGCTCGCACGGGTCTACGCGCCAACGCGGCAACAAGGATGTAGACTTGGGCTTGTATCCGCCTCGGGCGTAAGGACGTGACGATGCTCCCCATCAAGACGACGCTCGACGACGTAACTCAGATCGTCGAGTACCTCCGTAACAAGCCCGCCGGCGCCACGTTGAAGGAGGCGAAGGCCGTCCTTTCCGCCAAGCCGCTCGACGCCCGCAAGGTCCGGGCGTACATCGCGTGGGACCTCGTGAAGGAGGATGGCGACAAGCTCCGCCTCGATGAGCTCGGCTGGCGACTCGCCCGCAAGCCTGAGGAATCACAGCAGGTCTACCGCGCCATCATCGACGGCATCCGCCCGTATCGGGCGGCCATCGAGTGGGCGTACCACCAAAAGATGGCTGAGGTCACGGTCAACGACGTCGCCGCCCACTGGATTGAGCACTACGCCAAGGAACTCGGCTCGAAGAACGAAGGGTCGGCGAAGGCCGCCGTCACCTGCTTCTTTAACGTGGCCGACGGCGCGGGTCTGGGCCGGTACGTCCTCGGCCGGGGCACTAATCCCACCCGCCTGGTCTTGAACGCCGAGGTCACCCAGGTGTTCGTCGAGTCCGGTCCCAGCGTGCCACCTTGGGAGGAGGACGACGACCTCCTCGAACAGGAGGTTGACGGGGTCGACATGGGCGTCGACGAGGAGAGCCTGGAGCCTGACGGCGAGTCCGAACAGCCGGCCTCCGACGTGACGCCCGCCGAGCCGCAACCCCCTGACGCCCAGCAGCCCCTGCGCGTCTTCATCGCCCACGGCAAGAACATGGACATCGTGGAGCAGGTGGAGACGGTCCTGGGGATGGTCGACATCGAGAGTGAGTACGCCGAGGCCGAGGAGTCGCCCGCCATCCCGGTGCCGGAGAAGGTCATGGGAGCCATGCGCCGCTGCTCCGCCGGCATCATCTGCGTAAGCGTGGACGAGGGCCACACCGACGCCAACGGTGACTACAAGATCAACGAGAACGTCCTCATCGAGATTGGGGCGGCGTTCGTCCTCTACGACCAGCGCGTCGTCTTGCTGTGGGACCGCCGCCTCAAGGTCCCCTCGAACCTCCAAGGCCTGTATCGGTGCGAGTACGAGGGCAACGAGCTGGGCTGGGGCGCTGGCATGAAGTTGATGAAGGCCATCAAGAGCTTCAAGAAGTGACTCGACGCCCATCCTCAAGGCGCCGCCCGTGCAGGAGTCGACCTTGTACTTGATGTTCGCGGATGAGACGAACTTGGAGGAGACCACCTCGGTCGACTTCTTCATCTACGGCGGCGTCGTGGTC
>JBPCMH010000411.1:0-7228 GCA_051002495.1 Acidimicrobiales bacterium | reverse complement strand
TCTGAGGTGAACGCCACCGAGGGTTCGCCCCGCCGCACCCGACCGCTGCGGGCGGCAGCGCGCGACAAGGTCGGCGAAGAGAGCGCCGCCTCCGAGCCATCGCGCCTGACGCTGGTCGACGCCGCCGTTCACCGTCTTCTCGTCGCTCGGAGCCTGTTGCTCCTGCGCTGGGCGGTAGGCGTGATCTTCCTGTACTTCGGGGCCCTCAAGCTCGTCCCGGGCTACAGCCCCGCGGAGAGTCTTGTCATGGAAACGATCAAGACCCTGACCTTTGACCTCGTGCCAGGTCGCGCCGGGGTGGCCTTCACCGGCGCCATCGAGTGCGGCCTCGGTGTCCTGCTGCTCACCGGCTGGCTCCGCAGGCTGACCGTCTATGTGCTCGGACTCCAGCTGGTCGGCATCCTCGCCCCGCTCGTGCTGCTCCCTACCCGGTTGTTCGACAGCCCTGCGGCGCCCACCATCGAGGGTCAGTACGTCCTCAAGGACATCACCCTGGTAGCGGCTGGAATGGTGCTCGCCACCACCATCCGCGGCGGTCGTCTCGTCACCGGCCCCCACACGGCCCAGCCCACTTCGCGCCACGGGAGTGACGACGCCGTCTCCGCTGACGAGAAGCTCCGCATCGTGCTCGAAAGCATCCGCGCCGACCACAGTTGCAGCGAGGCCGCCCGCGCACACGGAATCACACCGCAGGAGTACCGCCGCTGGCGCGACGAACTCCTCGACGGCGCCGCCGCGAACATGAGCCCACCCCGAGAACCCGAAGATTCCGAGGCGTGAGGTCCCTTCTGGCGGTCCTGACGTCGTCAGCCGATGATGAGTCAGCGATGACGGGTCCGACCGGTTCTCCAGCAGCGTTGCGCACATCAGCATGATCCCCGCGCCCGTCCGGATCTAGTGAGTGCCCCCCGTGTCGAGCGATGAGAGCCGTTGCGGATCAGGAGTCATCGCCACCTCCGTGGAAGTCGATGAGAAAGCAGGTTGTGTCGTCGCTCAGCACACCGTGGTGATCCAGGACCGTGTGGGACAGCTGACGGACGGTCTCGGCCGCGTCGAGGTGAGCGCGCGACCGGGCGGCGAGGAGCTCGACCAGGCGTTCCTCGCCGAAATCCTCGCCGCCCGGCCGATGGGAATCGACCACGCCGTCGGTGATGCAGAACAACCGGTCGCCCGGTTCGAGGACGTCGTGGGCGACCTCTGCGGCGCCTTCGTCAATGACATCGCGACCCATACCTGCCGGTAGCCTCGGCTCGCAGGCAAGCGGGCCCAAGACCTCCCCGTCGCGCACGAGGAGCGGCAACGGATGGCCGACATTGATCCAGCTCAGATGCCCGTCGACCAGATCTAGCCGGGCGAGAAGGCACGTGACGAACCGCTCCCAGCTGCCTGTGCCGGCCACCGCGGCGTCCATCGCCTGGTAGGTGGCGTCGAGGTCGAGGCCCGATCGCCGGCTGTGCCGGTAACTGCTGATGGCCAGGTGCGCGAGTTGGCTGGATTCCAACCCGTGGCCCATCGCGTCGAACACCCCGAAGTCGAGGATGTCTCCGTTCACGGCGTAGTCAAAGGAGTCGCCGCCGACGTCGTAGGCGGGCTGGATCAGCCCGGCCACCGAGACCCGACCACTGTCGAGGCTCAAGGGCGGCAACAGATCCCACTGCATCTCGGCAGCCAAGCTGAACTTCTCGCTTCGCCGAATGGTGGTGTAGGCGTCAGTGCACTGGCCTCGGGTGATGATCAGAGCGGCGACCACGCCAGCCAGGCTGTCGGCCAACGATCGGGCGACTTCGTCCACCTCGGAGAGTGTCACGGCCATCACCCCGAGCCGCGCCGCTCCGTCTATCACCACACTCCACAGCCGCCTGCCGCCGTCGACGGCCTCGTCCACCTGCCGGGCCGTCGTGAACGATCGACCGCCGGTGGAGTCGTCCATGTCGATGGACGACGTCGCGGCCGATCCCATGATCGGTACCAGCCGGCGTTGCTCGAAGTCGGTGACGTACACGGACAGATCGCGCATGCCGAAGGGCACGACGCGACCAGCGAGGAACGAACCAAGCTGGTCCGGCGCCTCGCTGCGTGACTCATGCAGGAGCGCCGCCACCTGCGCGTAGACACCTGCAGCTTCCGGAAGCAGCATCGGCGATCGGATTTCGCCGTCGATGCCAGATTCCCGATCCGATTCTGCGAAGGCCCTAGGCATCCGCTCACTTTCCCTTGGAGCCACCGACGCGCTACCGGGGTCCGGGGCGACGTGCCGGGAAGGCGTGCACAAATTCGTGCGCTTTCTGCAACTATACACCCGCCCACTGATGCCAGGACTAGGGAGTTGACGCCGCCGGGAACTCCGCGCCGTGGAGTGGGGCGGGTGGGAATTGAACCCACGACCCTCCGATTATGAGTCGGGTGCTCTAACCATTGAGCTACCGCCCCGGAACAGCGATGCTACGGCCCGCCAGGGCGGGATCGGTTTCTTCAAGGCCGGCGGTGCTCCGGGGCTGGGACTCGAACCCAGAACCCTCTGATTAACAGTCAGATGCTCTGCCAATTGAGCTACCCCGGATTGGTCGCCCGACGATAGCAAAGCCAACGCTGCCCCCCTTTCACAAGGACTCCGTGGTTGGTATCGGCGCGGCGCGGTTGTTATCGGCGGGCCATGGGGGTAAGCAGGGGTTATGAGATTTCGCCTCGGCCTCGCCGTCGGTTTCACCTCGGGCTACTACTTCGGGTCCAAGGCTGGCCGTGAACGCTACGAACAAATCAGCCGCGCCGTGAGCAAGGTCAAGCGCTCGGACGCGTTCGAAATGGCCTCGGAGAAGGCCAAAGCGGCCGCTGACCTCGGCGTCGAGCGGGCCAAGGGCCTCGTCGACAACGCCAAGGGCAACAGCAGCGGGGTCAACGGCATCACCGTCGACGTCCCGAAGACTGACCCACCCGTCCGGCCCTAACCCCGCCTGGCGCTCCCTGCTCACCCCAGCGCCCTACTCGCCTACTCGCCTACTCGCCTACTCGCCCTCGAGGTAGTCGCGCAGCTTTTGGCTTCGGATCGGGTGGCGCAGCTTGGCCAAGGTCTTGGCCTCGATCTGGCGGATGCGCTCGCGGGTCACGTCGAAGACCTTGCCGACCTCCTCGAGGGTGCGCATCTGTCCGTCGTCGAGCCCAAAGCGGAGCCGGATGACCTCCTGCTCGCGCTCGTTCAACTCGCCGAGCACCTCTTTGACTGCCTCGGTGAGCATCGTGCGGAAAGCGGCGTCAGAGGGCATGTCGGCGTCATCGTCGGCCAAGGTGTCGGACAAGCTGAAGCCGTCATCCTCGCCGACCGGCTGGTCGAGGCTCATCACCTCTTGGTTGATCTTGATGCAGTCGCGCACCCGCTCCTCGGTCATCTCCAGCCGGGCCGCCACCTCCTCGATGGCCGGCTTGCGACCCATCTCCTGATGCATCTGTCGCTCGACCCTTACCACCTTGTTGATGGTCTCCATCATGTGGACCGGGATGCGAATCGTGCGGGCCTGATCAGCGATGGCGCGGGTAATGGCCTGGCGGATCCACCAGGTGGCGTAGGTGGAGAACTTGAAGCCCTTGCGCCAGTCGAACTTCTCGACCGCCCGCATGAGGCCGAGGTTGCCCTCCTGGATCAGGTCAAGGAAGGCCATGCCGCGGTTGTTGTAGCGCTTGGCGATGGAAACCACGAGGCGCAAGTTGGCCCGGATGAGGTGCTGGCTGGCCTCGTCTCCCCGCTCGATGAGGCTGGCCGCCCAGCGGCGACGGCTGGGAGCGACGTCGATGCGATCCTCCCACTTGACCAGGCGGGCCCGGTTGATCAAACCGTGCTGCACGAATCGTGCCAGGCGTTGTTCGTCGGACTTGTCAAGGAGTGCGACCCGGCCGATCTCCCGCATGTAAAGCCGAACCGGGTCAGCCGCCGAACCTGGAGCGTCAGCCCGGGGCGCCCGGGGCTGGCGCGCCGCGGTCCTCTTCTTCGGCGCAGGCTTCGCCTTCGCCTTCGCCGTGGTCGCTGGGCCCGTCTTGGGGTCGGCCTCGGCCACCACGACGAGAGGCGGCACCGGCGCGTCGGCGACCTCGGCCTTGATCAGGGCCTCGACCTCCTCGTCGTCACCGTCGTCGTCGGCATCCTCGATGTATTCGATCTTCGACGCCTGGATGATGCCGGTCACTTCGGCGATGAGGTCAGGGGTGAGCTCAGCGTGCTTGAGGACCTCCACGATGTCCTCTTGGCTCAGCGATCCGGCCAGGCGGCCCTTGGCGATGAGAAGCGCGAACGCATCAGCCGGAACGCCGGTGGGCGAACGCAGTTCGCCGTCGCCTGGTGCTGCCGGTACGCCGTCGCTCACTCCCCCTCCTCCGAGAACTCCACGAGCCAGGCTACCAACTGCTCAAGCGCCTCAGCCGAAGACTCGCCCTCGCGCAGGTGCTCGATGGTGATCTTCAGCCATGCGATGGTCGAGGAGTAGACGGTGGGGTTGTCGGACTGTCGGGCATCAGCCAGCAGCCCCTGCCACGCTCGCTCTGCCGCCCGCTGGCCGAGCAGGGACAGAACGTCGTCGGGCTCGGTGTCGGCATCCTCGACGGCCAGGCGCTGCAGTAGGGCAGCCGCCTCTGGCGCCGCCAGCGCGAGCGCCGCGTCGAGCGCGCTGCCACCCGGGGGCACGTCCGGGTCCCCGCCCGCGCCAGCACCAGGGTCGGTGTCGGTGAGGGCTTCGAGGGCCTGGCGGTTGATCTCGTCGTCGAACAACACGACGTGCAGTCGGCCGGCCATCTCCGCTGGCCGGTGGATAGCCAACCGGAGTGCCTCGATCTCGGAGCCGATGTCACGGTGTTGACGGGGCGGGGAAGAACGTTCCCGCACCGGCACCTTTCCGGCCCGAACGTGCTGGCGCACCTGGTCGGCGTCCACCCGGCATACGTCGGCTACGCGCATCACGTACTGATCTCTGACGAAGTCGCTCGGGTGCTCGGCGATCACCGCCACCGCGGCCTCAGCCGCTCTGGCTCGACCCTGCGCGGTGGACAGGTCTGCCGCGTTGAGCACTCGGTCGAGACGGAACTCGAGAAACGGCTTGGCCTCTTCGACGGCCTTCTGCAGCAGGGCTGGATCGTTGCGCGCCACATCGGCAGGGTCGGCGCCGCCGGGAAGTGCGGCGACGGCAACGTCGATGGAGTACTTCTGCTCCCACTCATAGAAGCGCTCGGCCGCGGCTTGGCCGGCTGAGTCCGCGTCATAGGCCAGCACGATCCGTTTGTCGGCAAAGTTGGTCAAAAGCCTGAAGTGCTCGTCGGCCAGAGCCGTTCCGCACGTGGCCACGGCACGCGGCACGCCCGCCTCGAAGAAGGCGATGACGTCGGTATAGCCCTCGCAGACCACCACCTCGCCCGAAGACGCCACCTCCGACTTGGCCCAGTTCAACGCGTACAGGGTGCGGCTCTTGGCGTAGATCGCGCTCTCGGCCGAGTTCTTGTACTTCGGCCCGTCGCCGCCGGGCAATATCCGGCCGCCGAACGCCACCGGCTTGCCCGCGGCGTCAAAGATCGGGAACAGCAGCCGGGCCCGGAAGGAGTCCTGCAGCCGGCCGCGCTTGTTCTTGAACCCGAGGCCGATGTCGCTCAGCACGTCGAGAGGCAACTTCAGCGAGCGAGAGAGAGCGTCCCAGTCGTCGGGTGCCCACCCAAGCTTGAAACGCCGGACCACCTCGCCGTCGTAGCCGCGGTCGCGCAAGTACGACCGGGCTGCCCCGGCGTCGGCCGACGTGAGCAGACGGTCGTGGTACCACTCGACGGCCCGCTCCATGGCCTCGATGAGGGTCTTCTTTCGGCCGCGATCGCGCGTGGTGTTCTCGTCGTCGTAGCGAAGTTGGATGCCTGCCCGTGACGCGAGCCACTCGACCGACTCCACGAAGTCGAGATGGTGGACCTCCCGGACGAACGTGATGGCATCGCCGGAGGCCTGGCAGCCGTAGCAGTGATAGAAGCCCAACTCTGGATTGATGTTGAACGACGGCGTGCTCTCAGCATGGAACGGGCACAGGCCAACCCAGTTGCGACCCACCTTGCGAACGCCGACATGCTCGGAGGCGACCTGGACCAAGTCGGTGGCCGCCTTGACCCGGGCAATGTCGTCATCCACGATGCCCATGCGGTGAAGGTAGCAGCGGGGTCCGACGTGGTCCCTTAGAGGGTGCGGGCCAGCCAATCGAGGATGATCTCCATGCGGGCGACGCGATGGACCGGGTTGCCTGATCGGGACAGTTCGTGGCTCTCACCTGGAAACCGAACGAACTCGACGGTCTTGCCACTCAACTTCAGCCGGAGGAAAAGGTCCTCGGCTTGTTCGATCGGACAGCGCAGGTCGTTCTCGGCGTGCAGGATCAGGACTGGTGTGTTGATGTCGCGCCAGTAAGTCGTCGGCGACTGGCGAATGAACTCATCAGGGTCGTCGAGATGGTTAGCACCGATGTAGCCGGCCGGGAACAGCGATCCGATGTCGGACGTGTGGGCGAAGGTGAGCATGTTGTTGAGCGCTCGCTCGGAGATGGCGGTCTTGAACCGGTCGGTGTGGCCGATGATCCACGATGTCATGTAGCCGCCATAGGAGCCACCCATGACGGCCATCCGCTCGGGATCGAGCTCGGGGAACTGCTCGATGGCCTGATCGATGACGGCCATCAGGTCCTCGTAATCGGCCCCACCCCAGCCGGTCCCCGGATCAACCTCAGCCTTGGGGCCGCGGATGCCCCGGGCGAACGCTTCGCCGTAGCCCGACGAGCCACGCGGGTTGCTGTAGATGACGGCGTAGCCCGCGCCTGCGGCCATCTGCACCTCGTCGAAGAATCGATTGCCGTACTGGGCGAACGGGCCACCGTGGACATCGAGAATGACGGGGAGCGAGCGGGGCGCGGGCTCGGCCGCAGAGCCAGCCGAACCAGAGCCGGAGCCAGACAAGCCCGGGTTCGGACCAGACGGTGCGGGGGGACGCAGCAGCCATGCTTCGACTTCCATGCCATCAGCAGACGTGACCACGAACCGCTCCGGGATGGCAGCCGCGACCCGTGTGTGGAACCGCTCGGTGTGGAACGACAAGCGCGTCTCGACTCCGTCAACGAGCGCGAAGAGTTCCGGGAGCGCAGTGGCCGTCGTCGCGGTGAAGACGACGACGCCCGACGCGACATCGAAGCCGGTGATGTGGCGGTCGCCCTCGAGCAAGATGCTGGCC
>JBPCMH010000410.1:0-9505 GCA_051002495.1 Acidimicrobiales bacterium | reverse complement strand
GTCGCGGCCTGCACGTGCACTCAACGGGAGTCCGTTCCCCACCACTGCGAACGAGAGCGGGCCGGCCGGGCTCTCTGCGAAGCCCACGAGACCGGCGACAAAGTCGAGCGATCCGGTCTTGGCCCTGATCTTGCCCCGTACGCCCTCTTCGGTCAGACGAGTGCTGAGGGTGCCAGTCTCACCGGCGACGGGCAGCCCGGCGAAGAGCGCGGCACCAACCTCAGGGTCCTCGAGGACGCTGATGAGCAACCGGCAGTTCAGCCTGTTGTCGCGCTCAAGGCCCGATCCATCTAACTGGGTGAGCGAGCCGACGGCTAGCCCACTCTTCGACACCGTGGCCTTGATCACCTCAAGGCCGGCTGGCCACGACCCGCCTCGCCCGAAGGCCTGACCCATGGCCTTGACCAGAACCTCGGCGGTCAGGTTGTCGCTCTCCGACAGCATCTCAGTGACCAAGGCTGACATCGGTGGCGAACTGATCGTGGCGATCAACACGCTGCCGACCGGCGCTGCGCCGCGGGCCGCAGGCCCCTCGGCCTTGACACCCCGATCGCGAAGAAGATCGCGCAGGACGGACGCGCCGTGGACGGCGGGGTCAGCCGCGGGGACGTCCTTGGCTCCCCAGGTCACGAAGTTGTCGTTGACGACGAGGGGTGAGACCGGGCCGACATCGCTGTCGAGCACATAGGCCTCCTTCCACGAAGCGAGGTAGCGGACGCTGTCAAATCGCCCGTCATCGCCAAGAAGGGGTCCGCTCACCTCGACGACACCCGCCGCCTTCACCCGGTCCGCCAAGGCCTCCATCGATGTGGAAATCTGCGGTTGGTTGAAGAACCGGGCGGTGTAGGGGGCGGTCGCCAACAGCGGATCGCCGCCGCCCACTAGCCACAGGCGCTCGACCGCACCGCCGTTTGGACGGGCTGGAGCGCGTACCTCCGTGCTGAAGCGGTGGCCGGCACCGAAGCGCTTCAGCGCAGCCCAGGCCGTCACGAGTTTGAGGGTCGACGCGGGGACCACCGAGCGATCGGGGTCTCGTTGGAACACCGTCGTCCCGCCCTTGCGGACGAGCAGGCATGAGGAGTCCTCAACGTCGGCAAAGCGCGCGTCGGTGAGCACGCTGTTCAAAGCGGCCCCGAGTCGAATCTCTCCGACGGCCTCGGAAAGCACGCCCGGTGTGCGACGAGGCGAAAACACGCCGGTCGGCGCGACCGGAATGCTGGGGTCGTGGGTAGGGCTGCCTGGGCCGGCGACGACGGCACCCGCTCCCGCGATGAGGGCGCCGGCCACGGCGACCGCGGTGATGACCTTGCTGCGCACACCCCGACGATACGGCGGCGGCGGCGGCTTCTCGGGGCAGCGGTCCCTAGTCGCGGGGCGTCAAGATGTACGTGGAACTTGCCTTGGCGACCAAACGACCGTCACCGTCCACAACGGTTGCCTCGGCGAACGCCGCCCGGGAGCCGCCCGAGATCACCTCGGCGGTACAGGTCAGCGTCGAGCCGGCCCGAGCCGGCTTCAGGAAGCTCACCTTGATCTCCGCATTCGCCGAGAACACTTTTCGCTCCCGCGCGAACGTGACCGACGCCGCGCCCATCGCGGAGTCCATGAACGCGGCGACGAACCCGCCTTGCACGATGCCAACCGGGTTCGAGAACCTGTCGTCGGCGACCATCTGCCACACCGACCGCCCGGCCTCCGACTTGTCAATGCAAGTCATGCCCAGCGTGAGATCGCAGTTCGGCGGTACTTGCACCCGTTGGTCTCTCGGCGCCACCGTCGATGCTCAGTCGGTCGCCGGATCGAGAGCAGCCCGGAAGAAGCCCCGCATGTGTTGGAGGCGAGTCTCAAGGTGCTCTTCGGCCAGGGGGTCGCGATCAAGGAGGCCTTCGAGAAAGGGCACATCGCTGAAGTAGCTGAGGGCGGCCCCGTACGCGGTCAGGAGGAGTTGCTCGGGATCGTGTCGCCGGAAGTGCCCCGCGTCCATCTCTCGCTCAAAGAACCCGACGGCCCGTTGAAACAACGGACGGAGAGCGGTGCCCAAATCCGCACCTGCACCGCTGCCCTCAAGGGCCTCGCGCCGGACCAACCGGATGAAGTCTGGGTTGTCAGCGAAGAACTCAAAGGCGGCCTGGATGACGTGATCAACCTGCGCCCAACCGTCGCTCGGCGAGACGACGGCCTCCTCGACCCGGACGAACCACTCCTGAATCGACCGCTGGAAAACCTTGCGGTACAGGTCTTCCTTCGACGAGAAGTGATGCAGCAGGCTCGGCCGACGAATGCCAACCGCGACCGCGATGTCGTTCAGGGACGTGCCGTCATAGCCCCGCTCCGCAAAGCATCGCAACGCTTCGCTCAGGATGGCTTCTCTCGTCGACGGGGTGGTGCTTGCTACCGCCACCAGCGGAAGGCTAGCGGTAGGCCCTCCTAGGATGACCACTGCCCGCCCAACCTTGCTGGAGACCCCTCATGACCGACCTGGACACCTGCCGCGAGCTCGCACAACAGTTGCGAGTCGATTCCGTCCGAGCCGCCGACGCGGCCAGTTCCGGCCATCCCACGTCGTCGATGTCGGCGGCCGACCTCATGAGCGTGCTCGGAGCCCGCCACCTGCGATACGACTTCGCCGACCCGGCCAACGCCAACAATGACCACCTCATCTTCTCGAAGGGTCACGCATCTCCGCTGCTCTATGCCTTCTACAAGGCCGCCGGCGCGATCAGCGACGAAGACCTGCTGTCGTTCCGCGAGTTCGGCAGCAAGTTCGAAGGTCACCCAACCCCGGTGCTTCCGTGGGTGGATGTTGCCACCGGCTCCCTCGGTCAGGGGCTGCCCATCGGCGTGGGTGTCGCGCTGGCTGGCCGGAAGCTTGATCGGCTGCCGTATCGGGTCTGGGTGCTCTGCGGCGACAGCGAGATGGCCGAAGGCTCCATCTGGGAGGCCTTCGAACACGCGGGATACAACGAGTTGTCCAACCTGACGGCGATCATCGACGTCAACCGTCTCGGTCAGACCGGCGAAACCATGCACGGCTGGGACCTCGACGCGTATGCCCGGCGTATCACGGCCAACGGTTGGCAGGCTCTCGAGATCGACGGCCACGACGTCGCGGCCATCGACCAGGCACTGGCCAAGGCGGCGGACACCACCGACCGACCGACCGCCATCATCGCCAGGACCATGAAGGGGAAAGGCGTCAAGTCCGTCGAGAACGTCAACAACGCACACGGCAAGCCCGTCCCCGACGCGGCCGCGGCGATCGAAGAGCTCGGCGGCCGGCGCGACCTACGCATCGAGGTGTCCAAGCCCGAGGGTGACCGAGCGCCCCACGTGTTCCCGACCGAGGGACCGCTCGACCTGCCCACCTACGCGGTCGGCGAGAAAGTGGCCACCAGGAAGGCCTACGGCGAGGCACTGGCCGCGGTCGGGCGGGCCAGAGGCGACGTGGTCGCGCTCGACGGGGAGGTGTCGAACTCCACCTTCTCTGAGATCTTCCGCGAGGCCCACCCGGACCGGTACCTCGAGATGTACATCGCCGAGCAGCAACTCGTCGCCGCCGCGGTTGGGGTGCAGGTTCGAGGATGGAAACCGTTCGCGTCGACGTTCAGTGCCTTCCTTTCGCGTGCGTACGACTTTGCCCGGATGGCCGCTATCAGCCGAGCCAACCTGTGCCTCGTGGGCTCCCATGCCGGCGTGTCGATCGGTGAGGATGGCCCTTCTCAAATGGCGCTTGAAGACATAGCGGCTTTCCGGGCCATCCACGGCAGCACCGTGATCTACCCCTGTGACGCCAACCAGACCGCGCAACTCGTGGCTCAGCTGCCTGACCAGCCGGGCATCTCGTTTCTGCGCACCACCAGAGGGAATACGCCGGTCATCTACGAACCGGGTGAGCAGTTCGAGATCGGGAGGTTCCGCGTCGTGCGTTCATCAGACGGCGACCGGGCTTTGATCGTCGCAGCCGGCATCACCCTCCCGGAGGCGTTGAAAGCCGCCGATGCGCTGTCCGGCTCGGGGATCGAGGTTCGCGTGATCGACCTCTACACGGTGAAGCCAATCGACGCGGCCGCCCTGGCCACACAAGCAGCCGCGGCGAACGACCTTGTGATCACGGTCGAGGATCACTGGCGCGAAGGGGGTATCGGTGAAGCCGTCATGGCCGCCCTCCACGACGGTGGCAGCAGGGCGCGCGTCCGACGCCTCGCCGTCACCGGCATGCCCGGGTCGGGCAAGCCGGATGAGCTCATCGCCGCGGCCGGCATCGACGCCTCGGCTATCGCCGCGGCCGTGACCGACGAGGTGGGCTGACCCTCCGGGCCCGAGATAGACCCAATGCGGCGAGGTCGTCGCCTGTGCAACGCTTCGTGGCATGAGCGACGGGCTTCCCGGTTCGGGCGAAGGCGAGATTGGCGCGACCCGGGTCTTGACACCTGACGGCTGGGTCGGGCCGGCGGTCATCGAGGTCGCTGAGGGGCGGATCGTCGCCATCCGTCCCACCACCGCCGACCAGCCGGACCGGACGATCGTTCCGGGATTCATCGACGTGCAGGTGAACGGCATCGGCGCCGACGACGTCTCGGCCGAAGACGCCGACTGGGCGCGCTTGAATGCACACCTGCTCGCTCAGGGCGTCACCACCTGGTGTCCGACGGTCGTCACCTCGGCCATCGAGACCTACCAGCCGGTGCTGGCCAGAATCGCAGCGTTGGATCGACGCGACCGCCACGGACCGATCCCGGATATGGCCGGCGTACACCTTGAGGGTCCATTTCTGGGTGGCGCCCCGGGAGCTCACCGACGAGACCTCATCTGTCCGGTTGATCTCGACTTCATCCGAGGCCTACCACCGGTGGTGCGGATTATGACCTTGGCGCCCGAGATCGCGCACGCCGGCGAGGCCATCGTGGCGTTGGTGGAGCACGGCGTGCTCCCGGCGTTGGGACACTCGACGGCGACCTTCGATCAGTCCGTTGCGGCCGCGCATGCCGGCGCCCGCTTGGTGACGCACTTGTTCAACGGCATGGCGGGTATGCACCATCGAGAACCCGGCCTGGCCGGCGCCGCTCTGGCCGACCCCAGGCTCACGCCATCGATCATCGCCGACAACGTCCATGTGCACCCAGCCGCGCTCGCCACCGCCTTCCGAGCCTCCCAGGGGTCGGGACCAATCCTTGTCACCGACGCGGTGGCCTGGCGATCGGCCCGACTGGGGCGCCAGACCATCGAGCACAGAGACGGAGCCCCCCGGTTGCGCGATGGAACCCTCGCAGGCAGCGACCTCACCATGGACCAGGCGATCAGAAACGTCGTGGCCGCCGGCGTGCCCTTGGAAGCAGCCGTCACGGCCGCCACCTCCACGCCAGCCCACCTGCTGGGGTTGCACGATCGCGGGGTCCTCGCCCCAGGACGGCGAGCAGATCTTGTTGCGTTCCGACCTGATCTCACGATTGAGCAGGCTTGGTTGGGCGGGATCGCCGAGTGACCAACGTCACAGGCAAGAGCCGTTGTTGTGCGAACGCCGTCGGTGTATGGTGCCGGTGTACGGTGCCGTATACGGCACCGTGTATGTCTCCGGGCGCAGGGTGCATATATGCCCCCCTTGTCCGCACAACACGACGGGCACAGGGGGGTGCGGCAGATCGCCGATTGACCGCCTCCGACGCCCCTGACGAAGGAGGGCACGGGTGGCAAAGGTGACGGTCTACGTAAACGACGAACAGCTTCACAAACTGAAGCGGGTCAAGAAGTTCGGGCGAGGCGGCGTCTCGCGAGCGTTCCAGCACTTCATTGAGGAGATGAGCCCCGGCGGTTCGGGCAGTTACGACTACGCCCGCAACATCATGCCGGTGAGCGCCGCCATTGAGCGCTGGAGCCGCAAGGTCGCCTCCAGCGTCGCCGCCGGTGGCCCCGCCGCCGATGGAGGCCCGGTGGCCGCCGCGCTCACCGTGCTCGTGCACCAGGAGATCTTGCGTCGCAACCCCGAAGTGGCAGACAAGTTGGCTCAGGAGTTCTCCAAGTTTGGCCTCGATGAGATGGTGCGACAGGAGACCGAGGGGATCGAGGATTTGCTGGCCGAGCCTGCGCCGACCGACGACTCTGGCGATCCTGACGATGATGATGATGACGACGAGGACTTCCCGACCGCTCGCATTGCCAGCGCGTTGGGCCAAGAACTGCGGGACGTCACCAACGCCCTCCGCGAGGCTGGCGTTCTGGCGGGCAAGGGCGGGGCCTGGGCCGGGAAAGCACCACGGGCACCCCGGGCACCCCGAGCACCGGCTCCCCCGGGCTACTCCCGTGGACTGGTCATCGAGCTCGACAGCGACGATGACCCCCGCGAGGTGCTGACCGCCCGAGACTTCGACACGTTCAAGGAGCGTCATCAGGACTGGGCCGAGGGCCGCGATCTCACACCGGAGGAGCTCGAAACCATCACCGAACTGTTGAAAACCCGGTACGCAGACCAGACAGACGGTGGCGGAACTTCGGAAGAGGGCTAAGCCATGGTCCTCGACCTGTTGTTGGGCCGCCGTCACGGCTCCACCGGAGCCGCCGGGTAGGTTCCAATCTCAGGGACATCGTTTCCGCCACGTTCGTCGAGAGCATCGACATCCGTCCGGTCCCCGGGCCTTCGACACGCATCGACCTCACCGGCATCATGTTCTCGCTTGCCGCGCCGGGACCGTTCCCCGCGACGATCGAGCCCCATCTCATCGTGCTGGTGCGGTGCCGCGAGGGCGAGAAGAGTTTCTCCGCGCTCGAGGTTTTGTTTCGCGACGAAGCCGGCGAGCAAGTGGCCAAAAGCGTGATGCCGTTCGAGGTCGAGCCCGGCAAGTTCGGCTACCGGCTCGTCAAGGCTGAACTGACGTATAAGAGCCCGTCGACCATCGAGGCCCACTGCGCCCTCGATGACGGACCGGTCACGGTTGTGCCGCTGACCATGCTCCCGCCGGCCTGAGGTGGCCTTCGCGGTCGGGGTTTCTCGCCACCCCGTGACCGCGCATGCCGTGGGCGAGGTGTGTGGTGAGGTGTATGAAGCCATCGGCGCGCAGCCCGATCTGGCCATCTTGTTTGTGACCACAGGCCACGCTGGCGCCCTCGAAGATGCGGGAGCGGTAGTGCGATCGGTGCTTTCCCCCGCCTCCCTCATCGGCTGCGCGTCGGCATCGG
Source organism: Acidimicrobiales bacterium (assembly GCA_051002495.1). Taxonomy (GTDB): domain Bacteria; phylum Actinomycetota; class Acidimicrobiia; order Acidimicrobiales; family CADCTF01; genus JBPCMH01. The sequence goes on along the minus strand of JBPCMH010000410.1, from coordinate 2,335 downwards.
TGCTCGGCAACGGCGAAGAGCTCGAGGGCACCGACGGGATCGTCCTGTGGGCCGGGCATACCGGTCCCGCGGCGGTCGCCCACCTGCAGGCCCACCCCGGCGGAGCTGACAACTTCGTCCTGACCGGTTGGCCTGACCAAGCGGGTTTTGCTCCCCGAGCGGGGCTCCTGCTCGTCGATGCCTTCTCGTTCCCCGCCGAGGCCGTGCTGTCCTCGCTGGCCTCAGACCTCCCATCCATGCCGCTGATCGGGGGCATGGCGTCATCGGCGCGCGGCGCCGGGGGCAACCGGCTATTGATCGACGACCGCGTCGTGAGCGCTGGTGCGGCGTTGGTGCTGCTGGGTGACGGGGTGGAAGTCGACGCGATCGTGAGCCAGGCCAGCCGTCCTGTGGGTCACCCGTTCACGGTCACCGCGGCCGAAGGCACCACCTTGCACGAGCTCGGCGGCATGCCCGCGGTGCGCCGGATCGCGGAGCTGGCAGAACGCCACCTCACGCCCGACGAGATTGCGATCGTCAACGGCGGTGGACTCCACCTCGGGCGGGCCACCGACTTGGGAAAGCCCGACATCGGGCCCGGTGAGTTCGTGATCCACGGGCTGCTAGGAGGCAACCAGGCCGAGGGCTGGGTGGTGGTCGACGCCCCGGTTGAAGTCGGCGAGACCGTCCAGTTCCATCTGCGAGATGCTGAAGGTGCCGACCAAGACCTCCGGGCCGCTCTCCGGGGCCACACGGCAGAGACCGCCATCGTTGCGACCTGCACCGGACGCGGGCACGCGTTCTTCGCTGAAGCCAATCACGACGCCGCGGTCATCGCCGACGCCCTCGACGACCCCCCGGTGGCTGGCTTCTTCGCCGCGGGCGAGATCGGTCCCATCGGTGGGATGAACCGGGTCCAGGGACACAGCACGTCGATGCTGTTGCTGCGTGGCCTTCGCTGACCGACCGCTGTCCGGTGAAGCCGTGGGTAGGGTCTCGGAAGGGCCGGACGGCGGCCGTTATCCACCGGCACGATTTTTGCCAGCGACTGAAGGAGCTGCCGTGACACGACTACACGACTTGTACGACCAGCAGGGCCAGAGCCCATGGATCGACAACCTGTCCCGTCCCCAGATCCGCGACGGCGACCTGCAGCGGCTCATCGACCGAGGCGTCCGCGGCGTCACTTCGAACCCTTCGATCTTCCAGAAGGCAATGACCGGGTCGACGGCCTATGACGAGCAGTTCGGCGAACTCATCAGCGCCCACTCGATCGAAGAGGCGTACTGGGAGATGGCCTTCCGCGACGTTGCCGACGCCCTTGCGGTGATGCGGCCAGTGCATGAGGCCACAGGCGGTACCGATGGCTTCGTCTCGCTTGAGCTTGCTCCTGGCCTGGCACGCGATTCGGAGGCCTCGGTCGATCAGGCGCGGCGCTTCCACCAGCGGCTCGACGAGCCCAACCTGCTCGTGAAGATTCCCGCGACCGAGGAGGGGGTGCCGGCGATTCAACAGATGATCGCCGAGGGCTACAGCATCAACATCACGCTCATTTTCAGCCTGGAGCGCTACGCCGCGGTGGTCGAGGCATACCTGGCCGGCCTCGAGGCACGCGATGGGGATCTCTCCGGAAGCGACAGCGTGGCGTCCTTCTTCGTCAGCCGCGTTGACACCGAAGTCGACCGCCGTCTTGATGCCATCGGCACGCCCAAGGCCTTCGCTCTTCGGGGCAAGGTCGCGGTTGCCCAGGCCAGGATGGCCTACGCCCTGTTCCTCGAGCGGTTCTCGGGGCCCCGTTGGGAGGCATTGGCCGCAAGAGGGGCGAAGGTCCAGCGCCCACTGTGGGCTTCGACCTCCACCAAGAATCCCGAGTACGACGACCTGCTCTACGTCGACACGCTCATCGGGCCATCGACGGTGAACACCCTTCCGAACCCAACCTTGGAAGCGTTCGTCGACCACGGCACCGTCGCTCGAACCATCGACGATGGTCTCAAGGCGGCCAACGACACCTACGCCGCAGTCGAAGCCGCCGGGGTGGACCTTCGCGATGTCCACCAAACGCTCGAAGAGGAAGGCGTCGCGGCCTTCTCGAAAGCCTACGACGAGCTGCTGCAGTCGCTCAGCGACAAGGCCAATGGGATGACCCGCCGATGAGCGAACTGCTGGAGCGGCTGCTCAGCCGCGACGTCACGCTCTGGCCCGAAGGCAACGTCGCGCCCAACCGACTTGGTTGGCTCGACGTCGCAGCTATGCAGGGGCTCACCGGTGAGCTCGAGGCATGGGCCAACGACATCGGGCCGACCCGGGTGGTGCTCCCCGGCATGGGCGGCTCTTCGCTCAATCCGCTGGTACT
>JBPCMH010000409.1:0-4685 GCA_051002495.1 Acidimicrobiales bacterium | reverse complement strand
GGCGGTCCACGACGGTCTTCTTGGATCCCACGACGATGGCACCGTGGCCGGACCAGTGGGCGTTCCTGTCGTCGGTCGCCCGCATGGCACCGGACGCGGTGACGGCCGGCCGAGTCACTGCGCCCGGTGGACGTCGGCCCGGCGCTCTCGCTGGCAGAGCTGGCCAAAGCCGGCGGCCCACCACCGCCGAAGGTGATCCGGGCCCGGCTCGGAGCGATGCTGTCGATCGAACGAGCCGGGCTCCCGCCCGCGCTGGTGGCAGCGCTGAAGCACCTCGGGTCGATTTCGAACCCGGAGTACTACGAGAAGCAGCGCATGCGGTTCTCCACCTGGGACACGCCCCGCTTCATCAGCGCCTACGAGGAAGACCTCGAATGGCTCCACCTGCCCAGGGGATTGACCGAAGGAGTCCAAGAGCTGATCGGCGGGCTCGCCAGCCGGCTGGAGGTCGCCGATGACCGTCCGGAGCTGGCGAGCGTCGGGCTGCGGTTCGTCGGGCAGCTGCGGCCCCAGCAGGGCGCAGCGGTCGTCGATCTCGTCGACCATGACCTCGGCGTGCTCGTCGCTCCTCCCGGAGCCGGCAAGACCGTCATGGCCTGCGCGGCCATAGCCCACCATGACGTGCCGACGCTCGTCGTCGTGGACCGCAAGGAACTGATCGACCAGTGGCGCTCCCGACTCGAGGAGCACCTCAGTGTCGATCCCAGCGTGATCGGCCAGGTCGGTGGGGGCCGCAACAACCCGACCGGTGTGATCGATGTCGCCATGATCCAGAGCCTCGCCCGACGCGACGACGCATCATTGTTCGACGCCTACGGCCTGGTCGTGGTCGACGAATGCCACCACATCCCGGCTGTGTCGTTCTCGACGTGTGTGCAGGCTGCCCGGTCGCGTCGATGGCTGGGGCTGACCGCGACGCCGTACCGGCGCGACAAGCTCGAAGCGCTCATCGGTTTCCACTGCGGCCCGACCCGCCACGAGATCAAACCAGGAGCGACCGAGGGCGCGGAGCTGGTCCGCCGGGAGCTCGTCGTCCACCACACCGTCGTCGAGCTGACCGACGAGGAAGCCGCCCACATCCAGCAGGTGTTCACCGCGCTCGTCGAGCATGAGCAGCGGACCGCGCAGATCTGCGGCGACGTGCACGATGCGGTCGCCGCGGGACGAACGTGTCTGGTCCTCACCCAGCGGACCGACCACATCGACGCGATCGTCGCCGGTCTGGCACAACTGGGCGACGAGGCGCTCGTGCTCCGCGGCGGGCTCGGCAGGAAGGCGCGCGCCGCAGTCGCCGACGCGCTGGCCACACGCGACCCTGACGCCGGCATCGTGCTCGTCGCAACCGGCTCCTACCTCGGCGAGGGCTTCGACTGGCCCGAGCTCGACACGTTGTTCCTCGCGTTCCCGCTGGCATTCAAGGGCCGAGTCGTCCAGTACGTCGGACGACTCCTTCGCACCCACGAAGGCAAGCACCACGTCGAGCTCCACGACTACGTTGACAGTCGCATCCCCGTCCTTCACCGCATGCACACCAAGAGGCTCCCGGCCTACGCCACCCTCGGCTTCGATGTCCCCAAGACCCGACACCGACCCCGGCCACCCGATCCGACTGCTGGCGAGCCGATCGATGCATTCTGACGACGACCTCGACGAGCTCATCGAACGCATCGCCGTCGACGCCTACGGCGACGAGGGCTACTGGTGCTTCCTCCAAGCCATCGAGAACGAGACAACCTCCCCGATCCCGGCCACGCTCGTCGGCGTTCCGGTGCACCTCACCGGTATCGACTTCGACGGCGACGAACGACGAGGCCTCGTCGCCAATGTCGAACGAGACGGCCACGCCACCACCATCTCGATTCTCGACATCGCACTACCCGACCCCCAGCAGACAACGGCGCATGTGATCGCGGCCTACCAGCGCTGGCTCGGCCTCACTTGAGGGTCTGCCCGGTCCGCCGGCTGGCCGCCCGGTCCTCAGCCGGCTGGTTCGATGCGTTCGGTGAAGCCAGTCGGTGACGGCGCTCTCGTCCAGGTCACCGCGGCGATACCCAGCATCACCTCGACGCCAGCACCGGCGTCCACATCGAGTCGATAGGCCGTTGAGCGCCAGAAACAAGGTGAGCGACCGCCACGCGAGCCGGTGTTCCCTCGGGTAGCGCGTGGGTGGGCGACGACACGGACCTGGACGCGGCTGACCTGGCCCACGCGACGGCGTGCGGAAGCCGGACAGGAACGTGCCATTCCCCACACCAGGCACCCGAGTGCTCTGCGGCGCATGCCTGTGACCTATACGTGACCCATCTCGCGCTCAGCGGTACCCCCGAAGAAAACGAAAACCCCTGTGACCAGGGGTTTCGCGTGGTTGCGAGGGCAGGATTTGAACCTGCGACCTCCGGGTTATGAGCCCATCTCGACTGTCATCGGCTGTCATGACCGGTCATGCCGCAGGTTGCTGAGCAGGGAAAACACAGCGGTGTGATGAGCGGGACGCACACCCTGTCATGCATGGTCACGGGGCGTCTGTGACCATCGTGTGACCATTGCAGGCACACCCGCCCCGCCGAGCAAGGGTCCCGTCAGAGATCACCAGCGTGAGCGCGGCGGCGTCGAACGGAACAAGATCCGCCTGTACCTGCTCGACGGGGCGGGAAGCCCGACCGACATCGGGCAGGAGGTGGGCTTGCGGCTGTCTCTGCGGGGACCAGGAACATTGCCCCGACGTGTACGGCCGCCTTCTTCGGGCGCGCGCCGAGGAGCCCTGATGTCGGAAGGTGCGCGAGCGCTAGGTCCGAACGGTGCACATTCCTGGCAGGGTATGCGGATTTCATGACACCGACCATGTCGCCCAATGCAATCGCCATCCACTGTTATCGATTGGCGGGGCCTTCTCATCGGTGAAGAACGTGTTCATGGCGCGTGCGGCCTCCTTCAAGTGCCGCTCCGCATGTGGTGCGTAGGCCTCGGCCGACGAGACGAGGAGTCGGCCTCCGTGGACGAAGGTCTGGGACCTGTAGCCCAGCTGCTTCCTGATCGCAGCTCGGACGGCTCGGCGAAGTGCCGGCATTTGATCGCCAGGTACACCGACGACCTCTGCGTATCCGTGCGCGCGAAGCGCATCGACAACGAGGTCGGCAATCAGACCAATGCGGCCATCTGGTTCGGGAGCCGGAAACAGGCGGTCGATGCTTGCGAGACAACGGCCGCAGCTCGGGGCACCAGCTGGATCAGCGACCCGATCTGACTTGCTTTCCGCACGTCCGGCCGGCGTTTTGGGGTTCGTCTACGGGGCGGTCGCGGGGCCGGTGTAGACGCTGGTGGGGATGTTGAGCAGGTCGAGGATCTGGCGTTGAAGGTCGGTCAGGTCGGGGTGGAAGGTCTTCACGTGCCGGCCGTCGTGGTCCAGGTGGTGGCGGGTCAGTCCGGTGAAGATGTCGAGCATGCGCGCGGCGGTGGGCGCGGCGCAGCCGCGGTCTTCGGGGTAGACGGACAGTTCGCGTAGACCGTTGGCGGCCATGGCGTTGCGGATGTCGCGTTCGAGCAGCGCCTGGGTGAGCAGGGCGATGAAGTGGCAGCACAGCAGCCCTTCGATGCGGGCGGGGTCTTTGAGGAACATCGGCGCGACGAGCTGGGTGCCCTTGAGCTGGGCGTGGCGTTTCTCGTTGTTGGGCTGGTACTTGTAGGCGATCAGCAGCTCGGCGTCGCTCATGTCCTTGTCGTTGGTGCTCAAGGGGAAGCAGCCGTCGCTGGCGGCGTCACGCGCGACGAGTGCTTCGCGCACCGTCGGGGTGATGCGCTGGCGGGTGCGGACGTGCTTGTGGTAGGTGGTGTCGGCGTTGGGTCGGCCGGGGCCCTTCTGGCGGTAGCGTTCCTGCTCGTCGGTCTCGACGTCGAACTCGACCCAGCGGGTGGCGCCGGCGTGGTCCAGCGCAGCCCGGGCGGCGTCTTCGGCAGCGACCGCGGTCTTGATGCGGGTCTTGGGGGACGCCAGCCGCTGGCTGAGCGCGTCGAGCGCGGGGATGCAGCGGGCGATGCGGTCGCGGCGCGCCTCGGCGTCGTAGTCGATCTTGGCGGAGGACTTGACCCAGGTGATGCGGTAGCCCTCTGCCGACGGCCACGGCGCGGGGGTGGTCCACCACACGTGGTGGGGGTCGTCTTGGCGGCGCGCGGGCCGGCGCAGCGCCTCGTTCCACTCGGGTGTGTGGTCGACGATCCAGTCGCGAAACGCGCTGTCTTCCTTGCGGCTGGCCGGCAGCACCGAGAGGAACCGGCCGCGGCCACCCGCGATGTGGTCCATGTTTGGCGGGGTCGCCAGCTTGCTGTCCGCGGCGTAGAGGAAGTCGGTGCACACGAGCATGGCTGCGAGCTCGTCCCACACCGGGATGTGCAGCTTGTCGTCGGTGGCGTTGCCGTCGGCGACGCGGTAGCACACCGGCACCGCCCCGTCGGCGGTCACCGTCAACGACCACACCAGCTGCTTCAGGTCAGGCCTGTGGTCCTTGCTATGGCCCCAGGTCGCCTTGACGGTCGACTGGCCGCCGCAGGTGCGCCCGTCGGCCTCGGTGTAGACGCCCGACAGCTTGATCGAGGTGGTGTCGGTGTGCAACTGGGAGACGTCGATGTCGAACGCGGCGATCGCGTCCAGCACCAGCCGGGTGGCAAGCGAGGCACGGTCGGCGTCGAAC
>JBPCMH010000408.1:0-3233 GCA_051002495.1 Acidimicrobiales bacterium | reverse complement strand
CTCTTCCCTGCCGAGGGCGCCGGCGGCGCCCAGGAGCGCGACGACGACATCGCCAGCCTCGATCAAGGTCATCCTGAGCACGATGCCGGCCGGGCTGTCCTCGACCGCGGCGACCTCTACTACCTCCGTCACCACCGCCCACTCCTCGGTCACGCGGGCTGAAAGGTTGGTCGTGGCCTCCGGCGTGAACCCGATGAGGGTGAGGTCGACTGCGGGGGAGACGATGGTCTCGACGATGAGGGAGTGGGGCTGCGCCATCTCCACGTCGCCCTCCTCTTCACCGGAAGCCTGGCCGATGATGCCTCTGGCCCACAGGCTGGTCATGCCCTGCGCGACCAGGAGTTCCGGATCGCCGTCGGGATGGAACTGCTCGAGCATCGCCGTGGCGTGTTCGTCGGCGCCGACAACGGTGAACAACGCGGCCAGCTCGGCCGGCTCGTAGAACGGGGCGGCGTCGAGGTCGCCATCAATCGCTGGCCCCGCCACCGCCCACCACGAGACGTCGCAGGCGCGGAGCTGCTCAGCAGCCTCCGCGAGTCGGGCGGCAAGGTCAGGCTCGTCGAGGTCTCCCGCGGCCACGGCGAGAGCGTCCGCGGCCTCGGCCACCGGTCGCCATGCGCCCCCGCCGTCGGCGCCGTCGAGCCATTGACTGATATCCGCAGCGTCGAGGCGTTCGAGATCCTCGACCTCGAGGGTCAGCACCAGGAAAGAGTCCTCGTCGCCGTCGAGATCGTCGCCGTGCTCCCCCGAAGTGGCCAGCACCTGCACCACGCTCATCAGCCCGCCGCCCGCCACTTCTTCGCCGCTGACGACACCTCGGGAGAGGTGTAGGTCGACAGCTCGCCCGGCTTCCACGTCGGCGGCTCGACGGTGAACCGCAGTTGCGGGTGGCCATCCTTATCGTTGTTGATGGTGAAGCCTGGCGCCTTCCAGCTCGGACCCATCGAGGTGAACTTCGGCTTCGACGGCAACGGGTTGTACAACGGCCGGGCCGGCACCTTCATGGGGCCCGGGTAGATGTCGCTGACGATCGGTAAGGCGCCTTTCGTCGGTGGTGTGAGACGGACGGTCACGGTCATCGTCGGCTTCCCGTTCGGTAGGCGACCGATCACCTTGTTCAGGACCAGCTCCTGATAGACGGCGCCGTCGCGTCCGAGTTGTATGTTCTGCACCGGCTGAGTCTCCAGGTCCTTCACGAACGCTTTCAACTTGTTGGAGCCCCACGGTCCGTCGAGGAACTGGGGCCTCTTCCACTGCATCTCCGTCGGCTTCACGCCCATCCTCACGTCACGCATGCCGTCGCCAAAGAAGAGCTTCGGCTCGGACTTGGCCACGCCCAGCTTGGTCTTGGTGACCGGCAGGGTCTTGGAGGCCACCTGGCCCCGGGAGATCGAACCCACGCGCAGCTTGTGGCCCGGTCCGACGAGCGCGCGGACGTCGGTGTTGAACAACCGGTTCACACCGGCCAGACCAGTCCGGTAGCGGACGACCATCGGCAGTTCGAGCACCCTGTTGATCACCCGCGTCGGCGTGACCACCCCCCAAACCCATTTGCTGCCGGCGAGGCGCGCCTTCTCAAGGCCCTCATACCCGCGGCGGATCGAGGCCCCGGCCGCTTTCATCGCGGCCACGGCGGGTGCCGCAGCCTTGCCGACCTGAGAAGCCTTTGCGACGGCCACGGCCTTCTTCGCCGCCGAAGTGGCGCGGATTGCATCGGCGCCGGCGTCGACGGCTCGGACCGCGCGCGAGGCCTTGATTGCTCCTGAGCTGGCCTTCACCGCCACCCCCAGCTTGACCACCTTGGCCACCGGGACGGGCAGCGTGAGCAGGTTGAACGTGGCCCATGCCTTCGACCCAGCCGACGCGTCCGGATCCTTGAGGGTGCCGACGGGCTCGTCCCAGAAGATGTCCTTGAGCCCGAACCACGTTCCGGAACCGGTGCCCTTGGCGATGTCCCAGTTCGACATGGGCTTGTAGTTGGCCGCGTCGGCCTCGATCGCCTGCATGTGCAGCACCCGCTTGCGCAACTCGCGCGTGTCGGCCTCGAGCGACTTGCCCAAGGTCTTCAACGCCGCGATCAGGTCGTTGCCGCCGCGCTCCACGGCGCTCTTCGCCGCGAATCCCAGCGCACTCGGTGCGGCGCCCTGCACCCGCCGGACCCTGGCGATCAGATCCGCGATGGCCTGCAGGTTGCCGGCCTGCGCGTCGACCCCTCTGGCTGCGCTCTCGGTGTCCCACTCGACCCCCACAGTCTCAGCCTCCCGCCATGCTCAGGGCCCGCTTGGTCTGCGCCAGCTCGTACTCCACGCGGGCCAGCTTGTCGTCGGCCGCCTTGACCTCCCTGACGAGCCGCTCGACATCGGCTCGGCTTGCCCGGGCCGCCGTGGCGATCGTGTCGGCCGCGACCGAGACCTTCCCCCCCGCCCGCCGGGCATTGGCCTCGATCATGTCGGTGAAGGGCCCTGCCGTCCTCATGTGACCGAAGGCCGCGGCCGGGGCCCGCCCCACGGAACGGGCCGTGACCGCCAGCCGCTCAAGCTCGGTGGCAAAGGCTTCGACTTGCTGCTGGTCACGTGTCAGGGCGACCTTGTGGGCCCGAGCCTGGTCCACCGAGGCCGTCAGCGACCTGACACGCGCCTGCAGCGCGGCCAGGTCGGTCGTCACGTGTTGCCGCCGGCCTGCATGATGTCGCGGAGCACCCGCTGTACTTCCTTCTGCAACTCTTCGAGCGCGGTGATCGTCTTGTTGAGCACCTTCTCCGCGTCGGGCCAGATGTTGTTCTGGAACTCGTTGGCGTTCTTGCCGTCCCAGTGAGCTTTGCCCAGGTCGTTGCGGGCCGACTTCTGCAACTGCTTGATCGCGGTCTCCAACTGGCGGATCTGACCGGGCATCTTTGAGGCCGCCTTCGTTGCCACATCGTCTGCCTTGACAACTGCCATGGAAATTCTCCTCGGGTCGTTCGGCGGGGAAGATCCCGTCGGATATCGATGTCTAGGTTAATGAACGGCCCAACCGCATGAAACCTGAGGCATCCGCTTGGGTGGATTCGAATCGTAGCCATCGCGCTCCGACGGGCGCGCTGCCCACCTCACCAGCGGACGCGCGCGTAGGAACCACTTGGGTTCCTCCTGATCCTGCTCACGTTGGCCTTGCCGCTGCCGGGCTGGGCCTGACCCCTGTGGGTCAGGCCGCGAGCTGTCGTTGACCGGTCGACCACACCACGGTGCCATCCG